>CAKRAY010000024.1 GCA_934296355.1 uncultured Clostridia bacterium | reverse complement strand
TTTCGCATTAATCGGCAATCAAAACTGCGGAAAAACCACGCTTTTTAATCAACTTACCGGCGCAAATCAGCACGTAGGAAACTTCCCCGGCGTTACGGTCGACCAAAAATCCGGCGCGATTAAGCAAACGAAAAACTGCTCGGTCGTAGACTTACCCGGCATTTATTCGCTACGCCCCTACTCCACCGAAGAAATAGTCACGAGAGATTTCCTTTTTAACAGCCGTCCCGACGGTATTATTAACATAATCGACGCAACCAACATCGAACGCAACCTATACCTAACTTTGCAACTTTTGGAAATGCGTATCCCCACGGTTATCGCCCTCAATATGATGGACGAAGTAACCGCAAACGGCGGTAGCGTCGATACCGAAAAACTTTCTAAACTTTTAGGCGTACCCGTCCTTCCCATCAGCGCGATGAAAAACGAAGGTATCGGTGAACTTGTCAAAGTTGCGGTCGACACGGTAAAAAAAGGCGTTTTACCCGCCGTTTACGATTTTTGCAAATCGGGCGCGACGCACCGTTGTATTCACGCCGTCACGCATATCGTAGAAGACCACGCCGAAAGCGCGCGACTCAACCCGCGTTTTTGCGCTACGAAAATAATCGAAGGCGACAAAGTTATCCTCGATAAACTGGAACTTGACGAAAACGAACTCGAACTCATAGAACACTCGGTCGTGGAAATGGAAACCGAGCAAGATATGGACAGACACGCCGCTTTGGCGGATATGCGCTATACGTTTATCGAAAGCGTTTGTTCGCAAGCGGTAATTAAATGTAAAGAAACCAAAGAACACAAACGCTCGGAAAAAATCGACAAGATACTGACAAATAAGTATTTTGCCATTCCCATATTTATTTTGATAATGTTTACGGTATTCGCCCTCACTTTCGAAGTAATAGGTTTTTACCTAAGCAAACTTATCGATATGGGCGTGGAAGCGTTAAGCGAAGTAACTGCCAAGGGACTTACCGAGTTCGGCACCAACGAAGCGGTAATAAGTTTGGTCGTAGACGGAATATTCTCCGGCGTAGGGAGCGTACTCAGTTTTCTTCCTTATATAGTAGTGCTGTTCTTTTTCCTATCCGTTCTCGAAGACACCGGTTATATGGCGAGGGTTGCGTTCGTAATGGATAAACTTCTTAGAAAAATCGGGCTTTCGGGTAAAAGCATAGTGCCTATGCTCCTCGGCTTCGGCTGTTCGGTTCCCGCAGTTATGAGCGCGCGAACACTTTCAAGCGAGCGCGATAGAAAACTCACGATTATGCTCGTGCCGTTTATGAGTTGCTCGGCGAAAATACCGATTTACGCGATGTTTACGGCGTGCTTTTTCCCTAAATACAAGGCGCTTATTATGCTGAGTTTATATTTGATGGGAATTTTCCTCGGGATAATCGTCGCTTTGGTTCTCAATAAAACCGCTTTTAAGGGTAAACCCATACCTTTCGTTATGGAATTGCCCTCTTACCGTTTGCCCTCCGCTAAAAGCGTGCTTTTACTTATGTGGGAGAAGGCAAAAGACTTTATCGTCAAAGCCTTTACCGTAATATTCGTGGCGACTATCATAATATGGTTCTTGCAATCGTTCGATATTCGCTTCAATTACGTTACCGAGTCCGAACAAAGCATGCTCGCCGCGATAGGAAAGTTTATCGCGCCCGTATTCAAACCTCTCGGTTTCGGAGATTGGCGTATGGCAACCTCGTTGATTTCCGGGTTTATCGCCAAAGAAGCGGTAATAAGCACTCTCGGCGTGCTTGTGGGCGAAGCGGGAATCGCTTCGGCATTCACTGCGGCAAGCGCGTATTCGTTCTTGACGTTCACTTTACTTTACACGCCTTGCGTGGCGGCGGTAACCGCTATAAAAAAAGAATTAAAATCTCTTCCTATGACAATAATAATCGTAGTGATGCAATGCCTTATCGCCTGGATTATGTCCTGCGCGCTCTACCAGATTATCGTTGCTTGCGGAGGTTGATATAAAATGCTTAAACCGATTGACTACGTCGTTATCGCCATAGTGGCGGCATGGTTCGTAGGTTCTTGCGTGTATTTTGCCGTTCGTAAGAAAAAAGGTTACTCCTCTTCTTGTTGTCATTGTTGCGACAAGTGCCGGGCGGAGTGTAAACGGCGTGATAAAGTCGAATAACCTTGCATTAAACGCTGACTTAGAACACGCATCGCATCGCTCGCCGAAAAATCCTATTTCTTCGCTGTATTCTATATGGTTTACCGTCCTTTTGACAGCGACGGTTTTTACCCTTTGGTTTTTTAACTTAGGCGTTTACGGGCTTTGCGCGTTCGGTATCTTGCTCGGCTTGCTGCTCGCGTTAGTTCCTGACGTTTCTTGCGCCGTACCGATAATATTTTTAATTCCGCAAATAATGCGTACGAACACGGTAAACGAACAAGACTCCGTTTATTTGATAATCGCCGTTTCCGCTTTGGGCTTAGGGTTTATCGTCCGCTTTTTTCGGTTCCGTCCGAAACTCAAAGACTGCGCCGACGGATATATTATTTCGCTCGCTTTTTGCGGTATCGCCGTGTGCTTGGGCGGTATAACTCTGTCCGCTCATAGGCAACCTCTCCCCGCGACCCTTATCGCTTTGTACGGACTTACAACGCCGCTTATAGGCGTGACTTTTTATCATTCCTTAGGGAAAACCGAACGCGCTAAAAACGTCTTATTTTACGCCGTTTTCTCTTCCGCCGTTCTCGCTTGCTTTCAGTTGCTTACGCTTATACTGCTCAGTCCCGACCCTATAAAAGCCGTTTCTTCAAAGTACGCCCTCGACCCCGGATACGCGAACGTAAACTACGTCGCCAACATAATTTCTCGCGCGATTCCGCTTTGTCTATATCTTGCCTCAAAGGAACAAAAGGGTTCTAAATTTTGGTTTTTGGTAGCCTATATCTTCGGTTTTTGTATTTTGCTTACCAGTTCCCGAAACTCCCTTCTCGTAGGCGGCGTCGTAGCGGTAATAGCGGTAGTATATTTTGCTTTTAAGACGAAAGACAAAGTAAGTTACTTATGCGTTACGGCTATATTTTTGGGAATTACTTTAATTCTCGCGGCGATTATGAAATCCAAGTTTTCGCAATACTTCGGAACGCTTACCAAAATGAAATTCGATTCCAACGGGCGATTCGATTTATGGAAAACGGGCATAGAGAGATTTAAGTCGCATCCTATTTTCGGCGTGGGTTTCGATTACGACTTAGGCGGACGGATAGAGTATCCGGGTACTCAAAAGTTCACGCCGTACTGGTATCACAATACCGTGGTGCAAATCCTAGCGTGTACTGGTATATTCGGTTTGTTATGCTACGCCGCGTACTTTTTCCAAACGTACAAAACGCTCTTCAAAGTAAACTCGGGCGCGCTGAAAGCCGTGGGTTTTATCATATTGACAATACATCTTTCGTCGATGCTCGACGTTTTCTTCTTTACGCCGCAAGAATATATAGAACTGATGATAATGACGATAATATGCAAAAAACTCGGCTCCGAGCGGGGCCGAGGTATCGATGACGCGTTTATAAGCGAGTAGAATATTTATTGCCGCTTCGCGTAGCCTATGGTTAAGCGGCGCGGCTTTATTAAATCAAATTTGGTCGAGCAAATCTTTCAATTCGGTTTCGGAAATTCTATCTCCCTCTTCCATAATGCTCTCGTAATTTAAGGATGGGTCGTCGTCGAGCCGTTCTCGCTCCTCGACGTAATCTTGCATAGGACTGCCGAGGTCGCTTGCCATCGCTCGCTCCATTTCTATTTGCCATTTTCTCAATTCCGAATAGGCGTTGTCGTAAGCGGAAGTCAATTCTTCCTTACTGCGGAACTTGGAGAGTTTTTTTCGGAAAGCCTCTACCCTTTCGCATTCGAGAGCGTATTGAACTTTACTCATAGAAACGTACTCCTCCCTTTTCTTACGGGCGTATTCCAGATTAAGTATTATCTCCGTTTCTTTGCGACGATACTCTTCGAGTTTTTTAGTAAGTTCGTTAACCTCCTCTTTTAACTCGGCGATTCTTTCCGCTTGTTTCTTGACAAGTATCGTTTGTTCGGTTTCCGCGTTACTTCCGCGACGTTTTTGTTTAATTCTTATAGATTTCTTTTTCATACACTAATTATGAACCATTTTATTTGTCATTTTTTGTTTTATTTTGTAAACGTTTGTCTAAAAATGGAAGATTTGGTATAATGTATTAGACAATAACTACTTAGGAGAGAACTCATGAAAGCAATCGTATCCGTTATCGGCGCGGACAAACGCGGAATTATCGCTAAAATCAGCGACGCGCTTTGGAAAATGGGCATAAATATCGAGGATATTTCCCAAACGATTATGCAAAACTTTTTTACTATGACCATGCTCGTAGATTTATCCGAAGCGACTTTATCGTTCGACGAAATCGCCGCTAACCTTACCGAGTGCGGAAAAGAGATCGGCGTGGACACGAGAATTCAAAGCGAAGCGATTTTTTACGCGATGCACAGAATTTAAGCGAGGCGAAAATGATATCTATTAACGAAATTTTAGAAACAAACCGCATGATATCGTCGCAACACCTCGACGTACGCACCATCACCATGGGTATATCCCTATTCGATTGTATAGGCGGAAGCATCGAGGAAACTTGCCAAAGAGTTTACGATAAAATCACTTCCAAAGCGAAAGACTTAGTAAAAACCGGCAACGAAATTGCAGGCGAAACGGGTATACCCATCGTCAACAAAAGAATAAGCGTAACCCCCGTAAGTTTAATTACCGCGCGTACCGGCAACTCGTATAAACTCGCCTTAACGTTAGATAAATGCGCCGAAGAATGCGGCGTAGATTTTATCGGCGGCTACACCGCGCTCGTGCAAAAAGGCATGACGGCTTACGAAAAAGACTTTTTAGAGAGTATCCCGGCAACGCTCCGCGATACGAAAAAACTTTGTTCATCGGTCAACGTCGCTTCCACACAAACGGGAGTCAATATGGACGCGGTACGCCTTATGGGCAAAATCGTCAAAGAAACCGCCTATCAAACGAGAGAAAACGGCAGTATCGGATGCGCAAAACTCGTCGTATTCGCCAACGCCGTCGAAGATAACCCGTTTATGGCGGGCGCGTTCCACGGAGTCGGAGAAAACGACGTGGTAATTAACGTCGGAGTAAGCGGTCCCGGCGTGGTTAAAGTCGCGCTCGAACAAGTAAAAAACGCCGACCTTACCGAAGTTGCGGAAACGATAAAAAAAGTCGCGTACAAAATTACCCGCGTCGGTCAGTTCGTCGCGATGGAAGCAAGCAAACGCCTTAACGCCAATTTCGGCATTGTGGACCTTAGTTTGGCTCCCACCCCGGTAACGGGCGATTCCGTCGCGCATATCTTGGAAGAAATCGGCTTGGAAAGCGTAGGCGCGTGCGGAACGACGGCTTGCCTTGCGTTACTTAACGACGCGGTAAAGAAAGGCGGCATTATGGCGACCAGCCACGTAGGCGGACTCAGCGGCGCGTTCATTCCCGTCAGCGAAGATATAGGTATGATCAATGCGGTAAACAGAGGCGCGCTTAAAATAGAAAAACTCGAAGCCATGACAGCCGTTTGCAGCGTAGGATTAGATATGATCGCCTTGCCAGGCGACACGAGCGAGGAAGTAATCTCCGCGCTTATCGCGGACGAATCCGCTATCGGCGTGGTAAACAACAAAACCACCGCGGTAAGAGTTATACCCGTGTACGGCAAACAACAAGGCGTCGTAGACTTCGGCGGACTGCTCGGTTCCGCTCCCATAATGAACGTAAGTAAATACTCTCCCGCCGAGTTTATTAACCGCGGAGGAAGAATTCCCGCGCCTGTATGGGCGCACAAAAATTAAAGAGGCGTACCTATGCAAAGAATAGCAAAGTTTGAAAAAGTATCTTTTAATCAGTTTTTCGGAACCCTAAACTTACCGATAGAAGAAGCAACCGCTATTTACGGCGATATTAAACTTCCCGTCCGCGCTACCAAAGGAAGCGCGGGTTACGACTTCTTTTCGCCGATAGACGTTATGTTGTTACCCGGTCAAAGCGTTCTTATCCCTACGGGTATCAGAGTGAAAATCGAAGACGGCTGGGTACTTAAAATCTATCCTCGAAGCGGACTTGGATTTAAGTTCAAAATGCAACTTAACAACACCGTGGGAATTATCGACGCCGATTACTATAACAGCGACAACGAGGGACACATTATGTGTAAAATCTTTAACGACTCCCGCGAAAACAAAACAATTGAGATAAAAAAAGGAAGCGGATTTTGCCAAGGTATCTTCGTTCAATTCGGTATCACGTTTGACGACGAAGTTTCGGCGGTAAGAAACGGCGGTTTCGGCAGTACGTCTAAATAATATTTATTACGTCTAAAAAAAAGGGACTGTTAAAAACTTTAACAGTCCCTTTTATATTTAACGATTGTTTAGTTTTAGAAACTCTTTTTGATATACTTAGCGAGTTCGTTGAAGATAACGTCGAGACCATGCGCGCCCGCGTCGGGATAGCCGATACTTCTTTCGCCTACGGTACCCGCTCTGCCTAACGTAGCGACGTGAGTCTTGGTCGCTTCCGCGCCTTCGTGAGCCGCTTTCGCGCCGAGATCAAGACCTTCTTGTAACTTCTTGCCTTCTTCAGCCGCTTTCGTCAACGCCATAGCGCAGGGTTTCAAAGCGTCTACGAGCGTCTTGTCGCCGATTTCCGCGCCCTTACCGAAACTCTTCTTACCGGTTTCGTATACGCCGCGGTTCGCTTCGGTGAATAAGAACGCGATATCTTTGAGGTCGACTACTTTCTTACCGAGCATAGCCTTGCCGGCATACTTGAACGCGCTTCCCCAAATAGGACCGGACGCGCCGCCGCAGTATTCTTTAATGATTTCCGAGCAACTTACGAGGAATTCGCCTACGTCGCCCTTCTTTCTGGTCGCCCAATCCGCTTTTAATTGTCTGAATCCCTTAGCGATACTCATTCCGAAGTCTCCGTCGCCCATTTTGTCCGCTTCGCAGAAAGGAACTTCGTTTTCGATAATGACGTCAGCCATTTTTTCTACGATTTTCACAAAAGCGGCGGTATTTATGGTTTCGCCTACTTCGGGCGTACCCTCTACTTCGTAAACGGCGTTAGCGTCTTCTTCTTCAGCCGCGGCTTTTTTAACCTTTTTTGCGGTAGCGTGTTCTACGGGCGTAATGTTAAGAGCCTTAGCGATAGCGTTCATCGCTTCTACTGCGGCTTCCGCTTGTTCGCTCATCGCCGCGCCCCAAGAAAGAGCGGGGGTGTTAACGGGATAATCGACGAGTTTTTTAAGTTCTTCGTCTACTCTTAATACGGTTATGGACGCGCCCGCCATATCGATAGAGGTCATATAGTTACCTACGATCGTACGATGAATAGCGATTCCGTCCGCTTCGAGAGCCTTGTTTACGCTGTTGTTGAGAATATAGAGTTCTTGTAAAGGAGAACCGCCGAAACCGTTAATTAAAAGCACGACTTCTTCGCCTTTTTTAAGTCCGAGGTCTTCTTCGAGGTCGGTAACGATTCTACGCGCGAGGTCGTCGCTGAACGAACCCTTGGAATAGTCGATTTTTTCACGGAAACGTCCGGGTTCGCCGTGGATACCTACGCCGAATTCCATTTCGTCGTCGCCGATTTCGAACGTGGGATGTCCCGCCGCCGGAACGGTACAGGAAGTAAACGCAAATCCGAAACTTCTTACGTTATCGATAACTTTATTGGCTACTCTCTTAACTTCTTCGAGTTCTTTGCCTTGTTCCGCAGCCGCGCCCGCGCATTTGTGAACCAAAACGGTTCCCGCAACGCCTCTTCTGCCTACGGTGTACAAGCTGTCTTTAACCGCGATATCGTCGTTTACGTATACTGCGTCGACCTTTATTCCGTCTTCTTGAGCGTCCGCCATGGCGTTATTGAAGTTCATGCAGTCGCCGGAATAGTTTTTGATAATCAAAAGAACGCCTTTATCGGTAGCGCATTTCTTAATAGCGTTATAAACTTGCACTTGGCTGGGGGAAGCGAAAACGTCGCCGCAAACCGCCGCGTCGAGCATACCCTTGCCTACGAAGCCCGCGTGAGCGGGTTCGTGTCCCGAACCGCCGCCGGAAATAAGGCTAACCTTATTTTCGTCGATTTCCTTTTTCTTGACAATCTTGAATTTCTCTACGAATTCGAGATGAGGATGCGCTTTGGCTAAGCCGTGACACATATCGTAAACGAAAGTTTCGGGGGTGTTCATTATTTTTTTCATATTAAAACTCCTTAAATATAAGTTTAGTCGGGAGCGTTACGCTCCCGGCTAAAACGACGTTTAGATTATTATTTTATGCGTTAAGTCCCTTGTATTCGCGACCGATCTTGTCTGCGGTCTTGATAGCGGCGATTACCATTTCTTCGGTAACGGGGAAGGGCATATTGTGAATGGATTCGTCGGGGATGCAGGTCTTAGCCGCAACTGCCTTCAATTCCTCTTCGGTGAGTTCGGTTCTGGCAACTTCGCCGGTCTTCTTGTTGGTCATAAGGTCTTCGAGACAGATAGGAAGTCCTACGGTTTCGCAGAAGTCGAGTACTTCGTAAAGTTCTTCTTCGGGGCTGTTTTCGAGAATGAGTTGGCAAATAGTACCGAAAGCGACTACTTCGCCGTGGAAGTTGTTAAGATGAATATCGTGTACTACGGTAAGTCCGTCGTGCATAGCGTGCGCGCCGGCAAGACCGCCGGATTCGAATCCGAGACCGGAAAGGAGAATGTTGGTTTCTACGATTTTTTCGAAAGCGGGAGTGATAGCGTTGTTTTCGCACGCGATTTTCGCTTTGTAACCGTCGGAAATGAGGTTCTTATAGCAGAGTTCCGCTAAAGCCGCGGCAGTGTGAGTGCCGTAACCTAATAAAGTACCCTTCTTACGATCCGCGCCGCAAGGAAGTCCCGCGTTTACGTTGGATACGCTTCTTACGTTAGCGCGCGCTTCGAAATAAGTGGAAAGAGCGTCGCCCATACCGGATACTAAGAAACGAGCGGGAGCGTTGGCAATTACGTTAAGGTCGATAAGCACTACGCTGGGGCTTTGACGGAAATAAGCGTAATCGTCGAATTCGTGGTCGTCGGTATAAAGAACCGCGCTGTGAGAAGTAGGCGCGTCGGTAGCCGCAATCGTCGGGCAGATGATAAGCGGATTACCCGCCGCTACGCATTTAGAAGTATCGATAGCCTTTCCGCCGCCGAGACCTATCGTGCAAGCGCATCTGTTTTCCTTGGCAAACGCTTGAAGTTTAGCGACAACGGTACGAGAACATTCGCCTTTGAATATATCGCCGCAACCGATAAGCTCTATACCGTATTTCTTTTGCGTCTCTTCGAGTTTGTCTTTAACGAGGGTCAACGCAAACGGATCCGCGATGAGCAACGCTTTCTTGCCGAAAGTTTTTACAAAATAACCGAGGTTAAGTAATTCGTTTTCGCCTTGAACGTATTTGGTAGGGCAGATAAATGCTTTTCTCATAAATTAAAATCTCCTTTTTTTATGAAATGTTATTTTTTTAGTTAACGAGTATACGACACTCGTATTTCAATTATACACTATCGCTAATAATGATTTCATTGGACAATCTTATATTTATATGGTATAATATTGACATAAAACAAAATCTTTTAAGGTGCGTTTATGGCAAATATCATTTTGGACAGCCCTGAAAATGTTTTTTCGGCGTTGTCGAACGGAAAAAAACTTGCAATTTTTGCGGTTGACGACCACGAAAACCCCATTTTTCGGGTGAGCGGCATTTTTAGTCAAAAATCGCAAGAAGCGCAAAAAAACTTCACGTCGGAAGATATAACGTTTCATGCGGTCAAATATATTAAAGAAAACTACAACAAGTCAATAAAGCTCGACTATCTTGCGGGAATTTGCGACGTAAGCAAAAGTTATTTATGTAGATTATTCAAAGACAAATACGGTAAAGGCGTAACCGAATATCTCATAGACTATAGAATCGAACGCGCTAAAAAGATGCTTTCCGGAAGCAACTCTTCGGTCGTAATTATCGCGCTCGAAGTGGGCTATGCGGACTGCGGATACTTCAATAGGCTGTTCAAAAAAAGAACGGGCGTCACTCCGCTCGAATACCGCAAAAACCCGTCGGTCGTCGATATAGATCTTAACGCCTGACTTTTTCGCGCGCAACGTATGGAGTTTTTTCTGCCGCAAAATCGCCTCGCCCGGCAAGTTTGCCACGTTAAATCGTAATATATATAATGCGTATTTTTTGATGAAAAAAACCTTGCCAAACCGGCTTCTCGGTGTTATAATTAACGTATCATTTTTGGAGGTAGCGTAATGGACCCTGACCCTTACAGTAATAATTGTTTAGGTTAATACGCTCGACTTTTTTCCCTCTCTATGGATAAGTCGGGCTTGCTTTGACTACCATAGGAGGTATTTATTTATGATTAGTGTTTGCTACACTGATACGAAAACCAACAAGGTTACCAGAGTTCCTAAGGAACTGATTAACGAAAGTTCCGATTTCTCGGATAAGTGGATTCAACTTATCAACCCCGACGAGCGAGAAATCGACTTCATCGCGAGCAAAACGGGTATTATGGCGGAATTTCTTAAAGCCGCGCTCGACGAAGAGGAACGCTCTCGTATCGACAGAGAAGACGATAGCCTTCTTATCCTCGTGGATATTCCCACGGTCGTAATGGACAGTAAAAAATCCTACTGCACTTACTCGACGATTCCTCTCGGCATCGCTATGCGCGAGAACTTTTTCGTCACGGTTTGCCTCGAAGACACTCCCCTTTTACAAGAGTTCGGTCAAGGCTATAACAAAACGAAAAACGTCGACGTCAGACTGCGTAGCAGAACCACTTTCCAACTACTCTTCCAAGTAGCGACAAAGTACTTGTATTACCTTAGACAAATCGATAAATCGAGCCAACGTATTCAGTCCGAAGTCCATAAATCAATGAAGAATAAAGAACTTCTCGAACTCCTCGATATCGAGAACTCCCTCGTATACTTCTCCACTTCGCTGAGAGCGAACGCGGCGGTTATCGATAAACTCATCCGCACGAACCTTATTAAAAAACACGAGGAAGACCAGGACTTAATCGAAGACGTTGCGGTCGAATGTAATCAGGCTATAGAAATGTGTAACATTTATAGGGACATTCTTACAGGTACCATGGACGCTTACGCCTCGGTCATAAGCAATAACCTCAATATAGTAATGAAAACCTTGACCAGTATCACGTTCGTAATCTCCATACCTACGTTGATAGCAAGTTTCTTCGGAATGAACCTCGACGGAATCCCCGGCAACGGCATGCACCACCCTTGGGCGTTCGGAGTCGCCGTCGGCGCGTCGCTCCTCTTCACGGGCATAATCACTTGGATATTGAAGAGGAAAAAATTACTGTAAGATAACGGTACCACTCGCAAGGGGGCATTGCATTACAGTCAAAAGAGGTCGAGTTGCGACCTCTTTCTTTGTGTAATTCCATTCGTTTTCCCCCTTGGTACCGACTTATAAGGAACTCTCTCGTACCTCGCTCGTTGAGTGAAGTTCGCAAGACTTTCCCTCTTGCTCGATTTCCCTAAGGGGAAATTGTGAAAAGTGTCATTTCCACAATTTCGTATTTTGTCGGGAACTTTCTTTTTCCACATAAAAATCGTATGAACGTGCCAACGGCACCTCGGCCCCCAACCATAAACAAAAAACTCGCCGACCTTGACGAGTTCTTTGCATTCTCTCCCCTTATCCGAAAAGAAATTAAAACGCTATATTAAAAAATGAAACTTATGCTTTAAATATTAAGATTAAGCAAACTTTAGTAAAGATTCACATCTCCAGTTAGAATACTCTTTCCACCAAATACCGAATACTCCAGGCCCGCCCGCAAATAACTCATATACAACTACTACTTCTATTTGTCGAATAGTCTTATTGGTGTTTATTTGAGACGAATTCAATAATTCTATATATGTGTTCGAATTTGCGTTTTCAAATTGATTAGTCGCATTATATTGACTTTGTGAATCATCGGTGTAAGTTACTCTTACCCAGTATGCGCCACGACCTATTCTTCCGTTTATATTTGTTCCGACAACCCTTGTTTCGCTGTCGTTTTCTACGCAAGTTAATTGGGTATTTACTCTCGGTAGGTCTTGCACGTTTTGCAAAATATGATACTTAACCGAGAACTCGCTCGCATTTTTTATTGTATAAAGATTTCCCGCTTGAGCGCATCCATATATCTTTAATTCTCCCAATTCAAATCCGTTATGTCTTGACCGCCAATCGGCACTTTCTTCTTGTTCGTCTTTGTTATAATGATTTCCGTCATTACAATTATACCTATCCATAGTAATGGTTATGGTTTCGCTTCTTTGATACAAGTCTACGGTTTGAGTGGGAATAGGCAAATTGTCGGGCACTCTGAACGGTATCGTTTCATAATTATAATTTACAAACTCGCTCGACGAAGTAAAATAATAAAAATCTATCCAGTATTGTTTAATATCGCTAAAATAATCAACTATATATGTGGACTTTTCTATATCGAATACCACTATTGCATACACCTCTACTGCGCCGGTTAACACGTATCCGTAATATCCGTTCTCGGCGTTTTCGTCGAAAGACATACTTACGGAAGTCTTTTTACTCTTGGAAAAACTCGACGCTTCGGAGTATGAATCGGTATAAGAAGAAGATACGGACGCACCGATAGTTGCGGTATACGCATACTCCGCCGATATTTTACATACGTCTTTTTCTCCTACTTCGGCAGCGGTTTTTACCGTTGCGGATATCGAAGAATCAACCGTTTCTTGCGTGGTTGAGGATAGCGTTTTACTAATAGTAGACGATTCAACCGATGAAGATTCTAATTGATATGTAGACGATTGTCCGTGGTTTTCATACTTTATCATACCCGAAAAACCTTCTAACGGAACATTGTTTATGCTCCCAAGGTCGAAAAGATAATAGTAGTATTCTTTGTCGCGAAATGACGTTTTTAAGGTAGGTTCCTCTTTTTTCGCAACTGTACGCAAATCCTTTGCTCGAAGAGTTTGCGTACTGCTAAGTTCTCTTTTTACGGTTCCGTCAGTGCCTTGTTTGGTATCCTCTATTGTTGGATTCACGCAAGCAATCAAACTCATTGATAATGCCATTATGAATATTATAAAGACAATTGTTCCTAATAGTTTACTTCTGTTTCTCATTTTTTCTACTCCTTTTTATTTATTGTTTTGTTTTTTAAGCAAGTTTTATCCAAAGCGCGGGAAGAACGCCGCGATAATTAAAGCCGACGTAGCCATGGTAGCCGACACCGCCGCCGTCATTGACGCCGAGCGCGTAATCACTACTGTAATCGTAAGGCGAGCGGAGCCACCACCAGCACGCGCCTTCGTGCGCGAATATGCCTTGGCTTTTCGCGTAGTCGCTGCTCTTCATTTGTCTTTCGCTACTACTCGTTAAGTAAGTGCTTGCTTCCTTGTAACTAAGTAAGAATACGTTATCGTTGGTGTTTTTACAAGCATATTGGTTACTGCTATATCCCGTACTACTTACGCTATTATCTACGTTCGTTAATTCTATTAAACTTTTTTGTAACGAAGTAAAGGCAGTGTTGTAGAATTCATTGTTTAACCATGCTCTTATCGTACTGTTGGCATAGTTATTACTATAACTTCCGTCATAGAACTGTTGACTGTCTATCGCTAAGTCCGCTAAGATTAAGGCTTTACCGTCGCTCTCTTTTAGTATTCTCCACTTAATAGGTTCATACTTAAACCAATATACCGTGGAAGTATAGTAGCCGTTATTGTCTTGATAAGTGTTACCCGTAGAACTACTTTCGATACACGCATAAGGTCTATAACTCGTGAAGTAAACGCCTCTATACTTCTCGCCGTTACACACTTTATCTATATACCACATAAAGTTACTTACGCTTCCGCTTATATAGTAGCCATAGGAGGTCCAATTAGCGGAATTTCTCGAAGTAGGTAACGTTCCCGCTAATGAAGTAAGTGCGGAAGTCAGAGCGCTATCGGTTACTTTACTTTGCGGGTATGTACCGAAGTAAATATTGTTACCATGACGGCAATAACCTTTAACTTGTTTTCCGTGAACAGTTTTACCGCATACGATACATTTACAATCGGAATTAACCGTATGTGAAATTGTTCCACATTCTGTACATACACAATTATCGTCAAACGTATGCGAGGTGCATTTTTTAAATTTCGCCGTAAAGGTCTTATTCTCGGCAGGCATTGTGAAAGTGTACGTTAATTCTTTCGTTAATTCGGTATCGCCGTCATACCAACCAAGCCAAGTATAGCCATTATACACAGTTGCCGTAAGTGTTACTTCAATTCCTACGGTTGTTTTTTCTTCGTTCTTCCAAGTAAATGTTACCGCCTCGGGCATATTTGTTTCGGAGGATACCGTATAATAAGTCCATTTAGCCGTAAAAGTTTTGTTTTCGGCGGGCATTGTGAACGTATACTTTAATTCTTTCGTTAATTCGGTTTCTCCGTCGTACCAACCAATCCAAGTATAACCATTAGTAGTTTTTGCCGTAATCGTAGTTTCCTTACCGACAATGGTTGCGCCTTCTACTCCGCTTACCGTGCCCGCTTCGTCAATATTCTTTTCGAGAGTTACGGGACATTTTATCCATTTTGCGGTAAAGGTTTTATTCTCGGCGGGCATTGTGAACGTATACGTTAGTTTCTTTGTTAATTCCGTTTCTCCGTCGTACCAACCAATCCAAGTATAACCGTTATTAGTTGTTGCCGTAATCGTAGTTTCCTTACCGGCAACGGTGGCGCTTTCTACTCCCCTTACCGTACCCGCTTTGCTTATACTCTTTTCAAGAGTTACGGGACATTTTATCCATTTTGCGGTAAAGGTTTTATTCTCGGCGGGCATTGTGAATGTATATTCAAGGTTTTCGCAAACTTTAGTATCTCCGTCGTACCAGCCGATAAAGGTGTAGCCGTTATTCGTCGTTGCCGTTACGGTTACTTCGGAACCTACTTTTGTATCGCCGGATATGGTAAAAATACCGCCGTTTATGTTTCTGGCTATAGTTACATTACCGCAAGCGTATCCGAATTTAGCCGTATAAGTCTTTTTTGCAGTAGACATTGTGAAAATATACGTTAATTCTTTCGTTAATTCGGTTTCTCCGTCGTACCAACCGATAAAGGTATAACCGTTATTAGTTG
>CAKRAY010000023.1 GCA_934296355.1 uncultured Clostridia bacterium | reverse complement strand
TCGCGAAACTGCGATGCAACGTGCGTACGTTGCAAAAGCGTCGTTTTCGTATTTTCGTATTATACCGTTAACCTTTTCTCTTCGCTAAATAAAATTTTATTCGCGGCTATACGCTTATTAAAGTATACGGAGTATTCGCGTAACTTGGGTGAAGCGTCACACGCTTCCGCGGCTATATGCTTATTAAAGAATACTGTCGGTTCGCGAAGATTGGATGCAACGTCACACGTTGCCGTCACACGCTTCCGTTGCCGCTTCATTTGCCAAGTTGTATTGACAAATAATATATTATTTGGTATTATATTAGACGGCGAAAGAGTTTCGCCATATAGAAAAAAATTTTTTTAAGGAGATATTGTATTATGCCCAAGATGAATTTAGATTGGAAAACCGCTAACGACTTCGTCATCGACGCGTTCGTAGGCGTAGGCGTTCCCAGAGAAGACGCTGCGATTTGCGCCGACGTTTTACTCGAAAGCGACAGACGCGGTATCGAAAGCCACGGTTGCAATCGTTTTAAGCCTATTTATATAGACAGAATTAACGACGGTATTCAAAACCCCGTTACCAACTTCGAAATTGTTAAAGAAACGCCCACCACGGCTGTCGTAGACGGTCACGACGGTATGGGTCAAGTAATCGGCTACAAAGCTATGTCCCTCGCTATCAAAAAGGCGAAAGAATACGGTATGGGTATGGTAGTCGTTCGTAACTCTTGCCACTACGGTATCGCGGGTTACTATCCCACCATGGCTTGCAAACAAGGCTGTATCGGTATTACCGGAACGAACGCTCGTCCGTCGGTTGCTCCTACGTTCGGCGTAGAAGGTATGTTCGGTACTAACCCTCTTACTATCGGTATTCCTACCGACGAACCCTTTGACTTCCTTATCGACTGCGCTACTTCCATTACGCAAAACGGTAAAATCGAATACTATGCGAGAATCGGAGAAAACGTTCACCCCGGAACGATGGTCGATCTCAACGGCAAACCCGTTGAAGGCGACGCGGGCGAAGCGCTTAAAATGATTCGTAGCGGCAAAGCGGCTCTTACCACCCTCGGCGGTATCGGCGAAAGCCTCGGCGGATACAAGGGTTACGGCTACGCTATGGTAGTAGAACTCCTCTCCGCAGTACTCCAAGACGGTATTTACGGTAAAGACCTTAACGGTAAAGACGAAAACGGCAACAAGATTCCTTACCACCTCGGTCACTTCTTTATTGCAATCGATACCAACCACTTCCTCGGCGAAGAACTTTGCAGAAAGAAGGCAGGCGATATCATTCGTTCGGTAAGAGCGTCCAGAAAGGCTCCCGGTTGCGACCGCATCTACTCCGCCGGAGAAAAAGAATACCTCGTATGGCAATCCAGAAAAGACACCGGCGTACCGATTAACGAAGCGGTACAAAAAGAAATGAGCAAAGTCCGCGACGACCTCGGACTTACCCAATACGTTTTCCCGTGGGAAAAGTAATATAGAAACGATAACGGTAACTCAATCGCGACAAAAAACCCTTGGGTTACCGTTATATTTTATTAAATCAATATCGGAACAAAATGAACTATTCGAAAAAATCGCTCGAACTGCACGAGCAATTAAAAGGAAAAATAGAAGTCGTTTCTCGCGTATCGGTAAAAACAAAGGAAGCGCTGTCTTTAGCGTACACTCCGGGCGTGGCGCAACCTTGTTTGGAAATCCAAAAAGACGTAAATAAATCTTTTGAACTTACTCGGCGTTGGAACTTGGTTGCCGTAATAACCGACGGCACGGCAATTCTCGGTTTAGGCGACATCGGTCCCGAAGCGGGTATGCCCGTCATGGAAGGAAAATGTATTCTTTTCAAGGAGTTTTGCGGCGTAGACGCCTTCCCTATTTGCATAAAAAGCAAAGACACGGACGAAATCGTACGCACCATTCAACTTATCAGCGGCAGTTTCGGAGGCATTAACCTCGAAGACATCAGCGCGCCGAGATGTTTCGAAATAGAAAGACGCTTAAAAGAAACGCTGGACATTCCCGTTTATCACGACGACCAACACGGCACGGCGGTCGTATGCGCGGCGGCGGTACTCAACGCGCTTAAAGTAGTCAAGAAAAAAATCGAAGACTCCGTGGTCGTTATCAGCGGCGCGGGCGCGGCAGGCTCGTCTATTGCTAAACTTATCTTGAAAATGCGGCCAAAAGACCTCATAATGAGCGATAAACTCGGAATTCTTTGCGAAAAAGATATGACCGGCTTAGACATAGGCAAGCAAGAAATGGCTAAAATAACCAATAGAACCTTCAAGCAAGGCACTCTTGCGGACGCAATGAAAGGCGCGGACATATTTATCGGAGTATCCGCTCCCGGATTGGTTACGCAAGATATGATCCGTAGTATGAACGAAAACGCGATAGTTTTCCCTATGGCTAATCCCACTCCGGAGATTATGCCCGACCTCGCTCTCCAAGCGGGCGCGGCGGTTGTCGGCACCGGCAGAAGCGATTATCCTAACCAAATAAACAACGTTCTTGCTTTCCCCGGAATTTTCCGCGGCGCGTTAGACGTGAGAGCAAGAGATATTAACGACGAAATGAACATTGCCGCAGCCAAAGCAATCGCTTCCCTCGTCAAAGACGAAGATTTACGCCCCGACCATATAATGCCCATGGCTTTCGACCCCGAAGTAGGTAAAGCCGTAGCGAATGCGGTAGCGGAAGCAGCTCGGAAAAGCGGCGTAGCAAGGATATAGAACAATTTATGGCAAACAACAAAAAAAGATATTACAAAAAACCCGTTAAACGCGACAACTACGTCCCGCCGTTTAACGACGCGGTTCTCAGCGAACCCGTAAGCAATCTATCGCTCAGAAGCGACACGCTCGAACTGCTTTCGGGCGCGAACGTGACCACGATAGCGGACGTAGTGAAAAGAATGGAGGTCGATTTTTATAGGATTTGTCACTTTAACAAGCAAAACCTAAACGACGTAAAAAACGCCCTAAAAAAGCGTAACTTGTTTTTGCGTCCCACTCCCCCGCCGCCGACGACGAACGCGGAAAGCGAAGTAGCGGCAACCGAACAAAAACCCGTCGCGCAAAACCGCCAAAAACCGATAGTTTCGTCCGAAAAGCCGCAAACGCAAGCAAACGGCAATAATAACCGCGCGCAAACTCAAAAACCTCAGCAAAAAAAGCCGAACGGCAAACCGAATAACGAACAAAACGCCAAGCCCGAACAAAACAAAAAGGCTCAGCAACAAACTCAAAACGACTCCGCGCAAACAAGGCAAAACCGTCAAAACAAACCTAACGGCAACAAACCGCAAAAAAAGCAACCCGAACAGCCGTACGTTATGAAGACGATTCCCGAAAAACCGCCTAAACCGGTACACGTTCCCGTCAAAGACGAACAAGATATTTACGTGAAAATCAATAAAGGCGGCAAATGGGGGTTCCGCACCAGAGACGGCAAAGAAATGGCGGTTCCCGCCGTTTACGACGAAGTCTTTAACTTCAAAGACGATTTATGTTGCGTGCAAAAGGAAGAAAAATTCGGCTTTATTAACCGCCAAGGCGAAGAAATCATACCCGTAATGTACGATTGCGCCACTTCTTTCAGCGAGGGTTACGCTTGCGTATTTAAGGGCGAGTATTGCGGCTATATCAACACCGCTAACGAAACGATAATCGACTTCATATACTCCGCGGGAACGCCGGTAATAAACGGCGAGTGCCGCGTAAAGAAAGACGGAAAATGGGGAGAACTCCATATCGACGCGCCTAAAGATATCAGATGGATAATTTGATTCGATAATATATAGCATAATCAAAAAAACAGCCGTTTCAGCAAAAAATCGGCTGTTTTTTTATAAAAAAATTGTTCGCCCGAGGACGAACAATTCTTTATCGGTATTTTCTCCCTTAGCAAACCAATAAACCGTCTTGCGTATACCACTCGCTACCGCGTTTAACGAGTTTTCTGCCGTATTCGTCGAACAACGTCCCGTTAGGACCGACTTGCACTCTACCCGTGTATCTACCCATATTGATTCCTCCGGTAAGCGAGCCGTATTCGTTAACCACTCCGTTACCGACGTGTATCGCGCCTTGACCTAAGAAGTTGGTGATAATTCTGTCGTTAAAGACGTTTTCGTTACCGATATATCTGATTCCGCCTTTGTTTACCGACAACGTACCGTGGAAAACGCAATTCTTAATATAATACATTCCTTCGCCTCTCAACACGGTGTTTCCGTCAAATTCGCAGTTGATAAAGTAAATTATCTTCTTTTTGCCGGTACCCTTGTGCCATTTAACAAGGTTTTCGAATTTCTCGTTGCGTATTATGTTGTACTTGCTTCTATTCGCGCCTACACATATCAATACAACTAACAGTATTGCGGCAAGCCCTGCTGCTCCGCCGATTACTAAGTATAAAACCATACCTGCTAATATCATTTTACCCTCTCCTAAAATTTTTTTTTATTCTATAACGCACCTTTATGAAATTCGGTTGCCGGTATAGTAAACGTTAAAATGCATTTTTTGATACATTAAGTGTATCTTTTATTATTTTTATTATACATTCACTGTATCATTATGTCAATAATAAAATTATATTTTTTTGGAAAAAATGTTAAAAGTTGAAGTAGGAAACAGACTTAAAGAATGTAGACTGGCGTTAAAAATGTCGCAACGTGAGGTTGCCAGCCGCTTGGGCGTGGCGCAACCCGTCTATCAACGTTTCGAAAAAGGCATTTTCGAATGTAATTACGACCAACTGAGTAAACTTTGCGAGATATACGACGTATCTCTCGATTATTTGTTCGGCAAGAAAGACTATTAAAAAGTCTGCTTACAAAAAATCGCGTTTTTATATATATATTTATAGATTTCATTATCCTTATATAAATCTTCATTTTACGTTCGGGTATTCACATCGAACTTATTTTATAGTAAAATATTCCTTAGGGGGGGCGCGGTTTAATTCGGCGCGCCGTTCGTTTCTATAAAACGCGCTTACGAACCAGGTAAATCGCTATAAAAAACAATCGTATCTAACAAAAAAAGAGTGGCAACGTTATTCGTTGCCACTTTCGTTATTATCGGAATATTGCACGGAGCGACCTATGCGCGTTACCGCTTAGTTTTCGCAAGAAATCAACGCGCCTTCGTCACTTCCATATTGTAAAAGGTAAAGTTCGTAATATCTCCCCTTTTGTTTCAAAAGTTCGTTATGCGTGCCTTGCTCTATAATCTCGCCGCCGCTTAAAAGAATGATTTTATCCGAATGTTGTATCGTAGAAAGACGGTGCGCGACGATTAGCATCGTGCCGTAATTCATGAGTTTTTCCAAAGATTCTTGGATAAGCACTTCCGTTTCGGTATCGATATTCGCCGTAGCCTCGTCGAGTATCATTACTTTCGGCTTGTGAATAATCGTTCTCGCAAAGGATATCAACTGTCTTTGCCCCGCGGAAAAGTTGTTGCCGCGTTCCCGTACTTCTTCGTCCAAGCCCTTTCCTAACTTGGCGATAAACTTATCGGCGTTGACAAAACGACACGCCTCGTTGATTTCTTCGTCCGTGTACTCGTTACGAAGCGCGATATTGCTTCTTACCGTTCCCGAGAACAAGAAAACGTCTTGCAACATTTGTCCGAACTGCTTCCTTAAAGAGGAAAGTTTTATTTTCCTTATATCTATTCCGTCTAAAAGTATTTGTCCTTTTTGTATGTCGTAATTGCGAGTGATTAAGGAGAGAATCGTCGATTTTCCCGAGCCGGTTTGCCCCACGAACGCGACGGTTTCGCCGGCGTTTACCTTAAACGACACGTCTTTTAACACCCATTCGCCCTCGACGTAATAGAACCATACGTTCTTAAACTCGATTTCGCCGCGTACGTTTTCTAACTCGATAGCGTCGTCCGCGTCGGTTATTTCGGGTTTCACGTCGTAAATGGAATAAACCTTTTCCGCCGAAGCAAAAGCCGATTGCAGTACGTTGAACTGTTCGGCAAGCCACTGTACGGGTTGGAAAAATTTATCTATAAACATATAGAACGCCACAATGGTACTGCCCGAAATGGCTTGTCCCAATAAACTAACTCCGTCGAGATACCCCGCTACGCCCGCAAAAAATATACATATAACCGAGCATATATAAAGCATATATATCATGGGTCTATACACCGAGAATACGAATATTCGTTCTCGACGCGCTTTGTATATTTTGTCGTTCTTTTGGTCGAATTCGGCGAGTTTTCTTCCTTGACGATTGAAAATTTGCACGATTTTCATGCCCGATAGATTTTCCGACAAAAAAGTGTTCATATCGGTCGTACCGTTCTTGACTTTACGATGAGCGCGCCGCGCAAACTTTCTGAAAACCAGCGTTATCAGCACGATAAACGGCATAAAACACAGCGTTACCAACGTCAGCAATACGTTGACGGCAAACATAACCGCTATTATCGCCACGATGATGAACGCGTTCTTAAACAAATTGATGAAAACGTTCGTGAACATCGAGGAAAGCGCGTCGATATCGTTCGTTACCCTCGTTACGAGCGCGCCGTTGTGGAGCGTGTTTATCTGATTATGCGAAAGTTTTTCTATATGCTCAAAAAGTTCTTCTCTTACGTCGGAAATTATTCTTTGTCCGATTTTTTGCAAAAGAACCGCTTGTAAATACGTCGCTATCATGGATACCGCGATGACGCTCGCGTACACGCCGACGCGTATAAATAACGAACTTAGCGCGAACTCGCTCTTTACTAAGTTTTCTATATCGGCAACCAATATGGGAGAAACAACGCTGTAAACTATCGATAATCCCATTAAGAAAAACGCCGCTAAGAATCCCTTCCAATAGGGCTTTGCGTATCTCAAAAGCCACTTTATGAGTACCGAATCTTTGACTTTTCTGTTATATTCGTTCTCTACCGTCTTGTCTTTGAAAACAAAGAGCAAGAATATCAAAACGGAAGAAAAGACGCCTACGGCCGCCCCGACGATGATTATCGGGAGATACTTATTCATTGCCTTTTTCCTCCTTTTCGTCGTCGAGTTTTTGTAACTCGACCATATTTCTGTATTCTTCTACGTTCTCGTACAAGTACTCGTGCGTGCCTACGCCTATGACTTTTCCTTCGTCGAGAAGAATGATTTTATCCATATCTTTTACCGTAAGCACTCTATGCGAAACGAGTATCGTGGTACGCCCTTTTCTCGTGCTTTTTATACTGCCGAGAATTATGCTTTCCGTTCTCGTATCCACCGCGGAAACCGAATCGTCGAGTATGGTTACCGCCGCTTCTTTCATAAACGCCCTCGCAATGGATATGCGTTGTTTTTGCCCGCCGGAAACGGTTACGCCTCTCTCCCCCAGCATGGTATCGTACCGCTCGCGAAATTCTTCTATATCCTTATCGATATCCGATAATCTCGCGTATTTAACGACGCTTTCACGGTCTTTACTATCGCTTGCGAACGCTATGTTTTCGGCAATCGTATCTCCGAACAAGAAGTTGTCTTGCGGCACGTACGCGAAATTATTCCTCAGCGAATCGATAGTAATATCGTTGACGTCTTTATCGTCCACGAAAATCGTACCGTCCTCCACGTTGAAAACTCTGAGCAGTAATTCGGCAACCGTCGATTTTCCCGAGCCGGTCTTTCCTACTATGCCCACGTTTTCTCCCGCGTTTATTACGAAACTCACGTGCGACAGCGCGTCGTAGTTTGCGCCCGGATAGCGGAAAGTCAAATCTCTGAACTCGATTTTTCCTTTTACGTTCTCGATAACTTCCGCCCCCTCTCTATCGACCACGTCCGCTTGTTCGTCGAGGAGTTTTCCCACTCGTTTTAACGACGCCTTGCCGCGCGAGTGCATATCTATAAGGTCGGAAATCGATAGTACCGGCCATACTATCGCGTTAAAATAACCCAAAAACTCAACGAGTTGACCCGCGTTAAACTTTCCTTTATATACGAGATAGCCGCCGTAACCCAAGACTATGCAAACGACGCTGTTTACAAACAACGTAATCGAAACGTTAAGAAGCGTGGACAATTTCGTGAACTGCACGTTGATTTTCTCGTTATCTTTGTTTAATCTTTTGAACGCGCTCAGTTCTTTGGCTTCTTTTACGAACGCTTTTATCACGGCAAAGCCCGAAAAACTCTCTTGCGCGAAGTCGGAAATTTTTGAAAACGCCTCTTGCCGCTCGTCCCACTTTTTCGATAGGTATACGCCTACTACGATACTGCTTGTCAGCATAAATACCACGGGAATCAGGGATAATAACGCGAGTTTCCAGTCCATGCTCGCCATTTTGTAGATAGAAAGGCCACCCAAGAAAAGGGCGTCCATAAGCATCATCACGCCCCACCCGAAACAGTCTTGAATCGTGTCGATATCGTTGGTAAAATACGACATAAGACTGCCCACTTTATTGGTTTGATAAAAATTAGCCGATAAATCTTTGCACTTGTCGAACATACTGCGACGAAGCGACTTTTCTACTCTCGCGGAAGTTCCCAAAAAGCACATACGCCAAGCGAAACGCCCGACTATCATAACGCCCGCCACGACGAGCAGCGGTAAAAAGACGTACTTTAACGCCACGTCCCAATTAAAAGGCAGCGTTTCGCCGTCTATATCCACCACGCCGTATGTAAGTCCGTTAACGACAATCCTGTACGCCTCGGGAACTTTCATTTGAAATAAATCTACCGCTATGAGCGCAATCGCGCCTAACAAAAGTATCGGCAAAAACTTCAAATAATATTTGTTAATGTGTTTTCCTAAAATCATAATTATTTTGTGAACTAAACTTTCGTATCAAAACGGCTTTTAGAAACTCGAAATCTCGACACTTACGTTTAATCGGTGAAACAAAATTTTTGTTTCACCGATTTTTATACTAAATTAAACTTTCCGATAGGCTATCTGACATTCACATAGACTATAAAAATTATTATCGAAACGATTATATACGCAAGTCCTACTATTATAAAATGTTTTACCGATATTTTTTTTGCGTGTTTTCTTTTTTTATAGTCATGGTATGTTTCTTTTTTAGGCGTACTGTCTTTTTTTATATTCCTAAAACCGAAAAGTCCGTGTAACCCATAAGCAAGCCCGTCGATTACCCCTTCGTTATACGAAACGAGCAATCCCCCGATTCCCGCCAAAAGAACGCCGGCTACAAAAAATCCGTCCGTAAGTTTTGCAAGCACTCTTACAGCGGTATCGGCATTGAATAAACCGTTTATGCCCCATACTATAAAAGCGATTGCCGCTCCGACGCAAATGGTTATCGAGTATTTTACGAATTTACTTTTCACTGTTCAATATTTCTTGATATCTTGCGAACTCGGCGTCGTTACACTTTACAAAATGACCCGGCTTTACCTCTCTGAAACTCGGTTTGTCAACGGTATAATCATGCTCTACCAAAGGATTATACGTTATACGCTGACGATTCTTTTCATAAATCGGGTCGGGAAGAGGAATTGCCGACAACAAGGATTTTGTATAAGGATGCAACGGATTTGCAAAGAGTTCGTCGCTTGACGCTAACTCTACCATATTTCCGTAATACATAACGCCTATTCTATCGCTAAAATACTTTACTACGGACAAGTCGTGCGCAATGAACAAGATCGTTAAGCCGAGTTTTTCTCTTAATTCGTTCAGAAGGTTTATTACCTGAGCCTGAATCGAAACGTCGAGCGCGGATACCGGTTCGTCCGCGATTATCAATTCCGGTTGCATTATTACGGAACGAGCAACGCCGATACGCTGTCTTTGACCGCCCGAGAATTCGTGAGGATATCTGCACGCATGCTCGCGTACGAGTCCTACCATTTCCAAAACCTCGTAAACCTTTTCGTCGATATACTTTTTATCTTTTATGCCTTTAATAATCAGTCCTTCGGCGATTATATCCCTAATGGTCATACGGGGATCCAGCGAAGCAATCGGGTCTTGGAAAATCATTTGGATTTGCGTAATGAATTTATCCTTGGACGCAAGTCTTATTTTTTTCCTTCTTTCCTTGTTTAACGCGGCTCTCTCTTGTTCGTCTTTAGCTAAGTCGATTTTCGGAAGATATTCTTCGTTAATCTTTTCTATAAGTCCTTTGGAATATTTCCTATCGCAATGCTTATGGTCGTCTTTTGCCTTTCTACGCTCTTTCCTGTTTTCAAAGATAACCTTATACGCCTCTTCTCTTCTTTTTATAATCCTCTTATTTTTTTCTTCGGCGCTAAGCGTTTCGTCCGCTATGATTTTTTTAATATCCGCTCTCATTGCCGTTTTTTCGGCTTTAATCGCGTCATTATAACTTTTTGCTCCGGCGGCTATGCGTTGACCTTTAAAGTAAATATCTCCGCCGGTAATGTCATATAGTTTTATGATAGAGCGTCCGGTAGTTGTTTTGCCGCAACCCGACTCGCCCACCAAGCCGAATACTTCGCCTTTTTTTATTTCAAAACTGACGTCGTCAACGGCTTTAAGTACGCCTCTGCCCATTTTGAAGTATTGACATAAATGTTCTACTCGTAATAATACGTCGTTATTATTTTTCTCCATCTTCAATACCTCCTCTTTGTTTCATTCTCTTTATTCTGTCGACGACTATTTTAGGCGGCTCGACCTTAGGCGCATTGGGATGCAACAGCCATGTTGCCGCGCTGTGCGTTTCCGACACCTTAAACATAGGAGGTTGCTCTTCAAAATCAATCTTTAACGCATACTTGTTTCTTGCCGCAAACGCGTCTCCCTTAGGCGGATAGATCATATTCGGCGGCGTACCCGGAATAGCCTCGAGTTTTTCGTTGGTATCGAGGTCGGGCATACTCGACAAAAGCGCCCAGGTATAAGGATGTACGGGAGAATAGAAGATATCTTCCGACGTGCCGAATTCGACTATTTTACCCGCATACATAACGGCAATTCTGTCCGCCATGTTTGCAACTACGCCTAAGTCGTGCGTAATGAATATAATCGAAAGATTCCTTTCTCTCTTAAGTTTATTTATCAGTTCGAGAATTTGCGACTGAATAGTAACGTCAAGCGCGGTCGTAGGTTCGTCGCAAATAAGAATATCAGGATTAGCCGCAAGCGCGATCGCTATAACGATACGTTGACGCATACCGCCGGAGAATTCGAACGGGTATTGCTTATAACGTTTTGCGGGTTCCGCGATACCGACTTCTTCCATTAACTTAATCGCTTTCGATTTTGCCATCGAGTGCGTTACTTTGTATACGACTTCGGACGCTTTCTCTTTAAGAAAATCAACGATAGCCAACGCGCTCGCTCTATGGTCACGCTTCGTGTTCGCATTGATTTCTTCTTTATAGTGCGCGATAAGGTCCTCGACAATCTTTAATATTTGCGCTCTGACAAACTCGGGCTCCACTACGTCCGCGGGAATTAACTTCCAACTCGGCTCTTTGCCTTTCGCCGCTAATGCGGCGCGCTTTTTCGATTGCTTTTCATACCGCTTGGTTTCTTTCGCATTCTTTTTTAGTCTTTCGAAATATCCGCTGACCTCGCTTTTGATACTCGAAGCGAATACGTAAGCCTGATTATCTTTTACCAAAACCAGTCTGTCGATGGATTTTTCAACGGCTTCGACCATTTCTTTTATCGCCGCCGCCACTTCTTTTTTGGTAAATTCACGCTTAAAAACTTCCGCGTTCTTTTCCAAGATCGCTATTGCCAGTTCCTTGTTTTTCAAAGACTCGTTAAACGAGTACTCCACCGCCTTTGCCGCGCGGTCTATAAACGGCTCCATAAAGTCGTTAGCCAATATCTCGTGCGTTTTGTCGTTAAGTTCGTTTACGGGAAGTCTCGGTATGTTTTCGTCTACGTACGTCAAATAGTATCCAAGTCCGAAAAAGTTGGGTTTTTCAAGTTTTGTCGCGGCTTCGAGACAAACCAGCAACTGTTCCAACGCAGTAACGCAACGCTTATAGTTTTTCTCTTTTCTCGCAATTTTTTCGGCTTCTTGCAAGTTGAGAATGAGTCCTTTAAGCGATGCTTCGTCTTCAACGACAAAGCGGTCTACGGAACTTTTGGCTTTTAATACTATCTTGTTTATGAACGACGGCGCATTCACAAAAGTATTTTTATCAATCTCTAACAATAGTTCTTTTATCGTTTCTATTGCTTCGACCGCGGACTCGAACGCTCTATTATACTTCGCTTCGAGTTCAATATGCTTGTATTCGAATTTGTCGAACTTCTTTACGGCGGCTTTATTGACCTCCGCGCTCTCTTCGCCGTACGTCAAATCCATATACTTGCACAGTAACGCCATCGTATTGTTAAAAATATTACGACTGCTACGGCGTTTTGCTTTGTTTTTTAGAAGCATAGCCTCCGTTACTTGCTTGCCTATACGCATAATCGGGTTCAAACTCGACATAGGGTCTTGGAAAATCATAGCGATTTTGTCGCCGCGGATTTGATGGAACTGTTCTTCGTCTATTTTTAGAAGATCCATTCCGTCGTAAATAATCTCGCCGCTCTCTATTATCGCGTTATTGGCGGAAATGCCCATTATCGCCTTATTGGTAACCGATTTACCGCTACCGGACTCGCCTACAATCGCCAACGTCTCGCCTTTGTAAAGATCGAAACTTACGTCTCTTACGGCTTGTACCTTTCCGCTGTCGGTGCGGAAAGAAATCCGCAAATTTTTTACTTCCAGTTTCTTTTCCATATATTAGTCCTCCGAACCTCTCAACGACGGGTTAAACGCGTCTCTTAAACCATTGCCGAACAAGTTAAAACTAAGCATCATGAGAGCAAGGAACAGCGATGGGAATACCGCTACAAAAGGCGCCATAACCATATCTCTTTGTCCCGCCGCAATCATTGTGCCGACGCTGGTAATGTTACCTGCTTCGAGATTGATAATGCCGAGATACGAAAGATTCGTTTCCGAATAAATCATCGAAGGTATTACGAGCGCGCAACTTGTCACCAAAGTACCTATGGCGTTCGGGAAAATATGCTTGAACATAATACGCCAATCTTTCGCGCCCAAAGTTCTCGCAACGAGGACGTATTCTTGATTTTTGAACCTATAGAACTGCATACGCGTTGTGGACGCCATACCTATCCATCCGGTCATAAAGAAAGCGATAAACAACACTAACGCCTGACTGGACGTGCCCATGTGCAGTTTCAAAAGCGTAATGACTATAACCGTCGGCACTGCGCCGAGAATATCGGTAAACCGTTCCATAAATAGGTCTATCTTTCCACCGAAATAACCCGCCACGGCGCCCCAAATCGCTCCTACTAACAAATTTACGGCGGCTACCACTATCGCGAATAAGAACGAGAATCTCGCGCCCGACGAAAGACAAGTAAAAATGTCTTTACCGAAAGACGTTGTTCCGAACAAGAAATACGGTTCGGTAATACCGTCTTTTGCGACTTGCGTATGATAATAGCAATAGTATTCGTAATATTCGGCTCTAACTTCTACGCCGCCCCCGACTATTCTGCCATAAACATAGTACGACTGAACGCCGTCCTTCATAACGCCGTCTTCCCCTTCTATTCTTAAGGAATTATACTCTGCGGCGACACTCGGTTTACCGTCTTCTGCGGAATAGGTCCAATAGTTAGGAACTATCTTTCCGTTAACCAAATCCGCTCTTATTTTTCCGCCGACCTTTTTGGTTTTATAGTAAATGTTGGCATTTTCTTTATCGGGAGATCTTTCCGGTCTTGCGCTCAATCGCACCGTCGGATAAAGGACTTGTCTGTTAGTTTCGTTTTGATATCTTTGAATATCTAAGTATTCGTCCATCGTGATAATCTTATATCTACCGAAACCTACGCCGTAATACGTGTCGTATTTATAGGTATATATTTTTCCGTCGTCGCTAAGCGTATACTTACCGTCTTTGATGACTTCCTTACCCGTTTCCAACTGAATCGCTAAGTCTTCGATATATCCGTTATATCCCGTCTCCTTTTCTTTACAGCCGTCCCAGCCTAAGAAAGAGAACGCTTTACTCTTCGGTTGAGTAGTGGTATACACCGAATCGTAATACGAAACGGTATACTCCGTGCAAAGCGGACCGATCAAAGCAAATAATAATAAAATCAGTATTACGACGCCGCCTACAACCGCGCCTTTATTTTTGCAAAATCTACGAAACGCTCCTCTGAAATAACTTTCGGGTTTAGTATCGAATTTCGTATCGTGAATTAAATCGCTTTTTTGGGCGAACTCGAATTTTTCTGCCGGAATGTCCGTGATTCTTTTCATTTCATCCATTTTACTTAGCCCCCATTCTGATACGAGGATCGATAAATCCGTAACTTATGTCGACAACGATACCCGCCGCAAGCCCGACAAGCGTATAGAAGCCCGACAAGAGCATAAAGAAATCGTAATCTTGAAAGTTTATCGAATTCAAATATAGTCTTCCTACGCCCGGGATAGAGAACATTTGTTCTATGATAAGCGATCCCGAAAGCACTGCAACGAATTCCGATAAAATCATCGGAAAAATCGGCACCATAGCGTTTCTTAGCGCATGTCTGACCGTGGCTTGACTTTTCGTTAAACCTTTAGTACGCGCAAGAAGCATAAAGTCCGAAGTCAAAACCTCTGTAAGTTCCGCGCGAGTATATCTCGCGTAGCCCGCTATGCTTCCCAAGCACAACGAGAGTACGGCGGGTAACATGCTTTTGAACATTTGCCAAGAAAAGTAGTCGAAGCCCGATTTCATTGTAATAGGAAACCAACCGAGTTTGAAACAGAAAAAATATTGAATAATTAAGCCCATAACTACGGACGGTACCGAAATGAACAAGATAACGCCTACGTTGATAAGTTGGTCTTGCCATTTGTTCTTCTTTAACGCGGCAAAGATGCCGAGAGCCAAGCCTATCGGAACGCCGATTATGGTTGAGTATATATTTATTAAAATCGTCGGAGGAAGTTTTTCAATAAAAACGTCCCAAACCGGCTGATTGATGTATTCGCCGTAAGTGGTAGCAATACCAAAATCACCTTCGGTAAAAATTCGCTTTAAGTAGTTACCGAGTTGTTCGAATACGGGTACTACGTCATAACTATAATTACCGTTATCCAGTTTTTCTATGTTGGTTATCCAACCCCTGGCTTCATACTGCTTATATGCTATAAGCGGATCTTGATTTGCTCCGACGTTGATGATTGGCGGCAAAAGTTTGATAAGCACGAAGCACATAATCATAATTATAGCAAACGTGAATAACATAAGCCCCAAACGCTTCAACACGTATTTTGTCATATACATAATGAGTTTTTCTCCTCTTAAATTTTTTCCTACGTCAAGAGAAAAAACTTTTCCTTCAAAACGCAACGTCAAGGCGCCGCTTTCGGTAGCGCTTGACATAAGTTCATATTTAGACATAATGCCTGCTCTACAGCCAAGAGACAAGCATTACCATAAAACCTAATAACTTGCGCCGAAAAACGCTCGTTATCTTCATTTATATTAGAAAGCCATAAATATTCAAACTTCCTTGCGATGAGCGATACGCTCATCGCAAGGCGTTTGTTCGAATATTATAAATTTTTAAGAAAATATTTATTATTCGGATTTCTTATACTCGGATTCGAGATTGTTATTGTT
>CAKRAY010000022.1 GCA_934296355.1 uncultured Clostridia bacterium | reverse complement strand
CTAGATATGTCATACGCCTTGCAGGTAGATACAATACTATGTGGTGTATCATTTAAAAAAAGAGCAAGGCCATTACTCGCAGTTGCCGTGTAATTATTATCTTGAATATTTACCGTATTTATATCTAACCTACAATCTAAAAGATCTATCAAAAGATAGTCGGATTTATTTTGCTTTAATTCATCAAAAACTGTTTTATTTAAATCATCAATATACGCTTCTTTATTCTTAGGTATGGAAATTTGAAGTTTCGGAGCTTTCATATCTTTAACAAAACAAAAAGGATTAATAGAAAGGAAATGCTTTTTTATTTCGAATGCGTCAGACAACTCTCTTGCCACATGTTCCGCGATACTTGACCCAATAATACTAATTGTTTTCATTTTTTCTCCTTTTTCTGTTTTTTATAAAGTGCAATTTCTTGCAGTTTTATTTTCTTTCTTTTTTCGCAATGTCCAAAGCCGAGCGAATCACTTTGTCCATGTCGTAGTATTTATACTGTCCGAGCCTGCCGCCAAAAATCACGTCGGAACGAGTTTGCGCAAGCTGTAAATAGCGCGCGTAGAGCGCGGAATTTGCCTCGTCGTTGACGGGATAGTACGGTTCCATACCCTCTTGCCATTCGGTAGGATACTCATAACTGATCACGGTTTTCGATTGCGTACCGAACTCGAAATGTTTATGCTCGATAATACGCGTATAGGGTGTTTGTCTGTCCGTATAGTTCATGACGGCTACGCCCTGATAGTTTGGTGTGTCAAGCACTTGCGTGTCGAATCTGACCGTGCGGTATTGGAGCTTGCCAAACTTAAATCCAAAGAACTCGTCAATCATCCCCGTATACACGGTTTTGCTCGCGACATCGGGATTTTGCTTGACAAACTCAAAATAATCGGTATTTATCTTTACGTCCGCGCCTTTGAGCATTTTTTCAATCATCGGCGTGTAGCCGCCGACGGGTATGCCTTGATATCGGTCATTGAAATAGTTGTTATCAAAGGTGAAACGGCAAGGCAAGCGTTTGATGATAAACGCCGGCAAGTCCTTGCAATCTCTGCCCCACTGCTTTTCGGTGTAGCCTTTAATAAGTTTTGTATAAACGTCCGCACCGACAAGACTCAACGCCTGCTCTTCGAGGTTTTTCGGCTCGCCGATATTGAGATTTGCCACCTGTTCGGCGATTTTGGCGCGCGCCTCGTCGGGAGTCACAACACCCCACAACTTGCTGAATGTGTTCATATTGAAGGGCAGATTGTACAATTCGCCGTTGTAGTTTGCCACGGGAGAATTGACATAGTTGTTGAATTCGGCAAACTCGCCAACAAAGTCCCACACTTCCTTGTCCGACGTGTGGAATATATGCGCGCCGTAACGATGTACGTTGATGCCCTCTATGGACTCGGTAAAGACGTTTCCTCCGATGTGGCTGCGTTTTTCAAGGACGAGAACGCTTTTGCCGGCTTTGATTGCGCAGTGAGTGAATACCGCGCCAAACAAGCCGCTTCCTACCACGAGATAATCGTAATGTTTCATATTTCTTCCTCCGAAATTTTGATAAGATGTTGTCCGTAGGCGGTTTGCTTGCACGCTTTGCCGAGCGCCCTCAGTTGAGATTTTGAAATCCAAGCGTTCCGATAGGCTATCTCCTCGATGCATGCAATGTATATACCCTCTCTGTTCTGAACGTTTTCAACAAAATTGGACGTTGTTATCATGCCGTCCGGACTGCCTGTGTCAAACCACACCAAGTCCTTTTCGAGCAATATCACGTCCAATTCACCATTTTGCAGATACGCTTTGTTAACATCTGTGATTTCAAGTTCTCCTCGCGCGGAAGGTTTGAGATTTTTTGCAATATCTATGGCCCTATTGTCATAGAAATACAATCCCGGCACGGCGTAATCTGATTTTGGATTCTTTGGCTTTTCCTCAAGAGATACCGCTTTGTGATTCTCGTCAAACTCCACGACACCGAATGCTGTCGGGTCTTTTACCCGATAGCCGAATATCGTTGCGCCTTGTGTTTGCGTTGCTTTGCGCAATGCTTCGTTGAAATTCTGTCCGTAAAAGAAGTTGTCCCCGAAAACAAGGCATACCGAATCCGATCCTACGAAATCCGCACCTATAGTAAGTGCTTCCGCCGGACCTTTGGGGACTTGCTGCACTTCAAAACTCAGATTGATTCCAAATTGAGAACCGTCACCCAAAAGCTCGATGAAACTATCCTTAGCGTCGGGTGTGGAAATGATGAGAATATCTCTTATTCTCGCCGCCATCAAAACGGACAGCGGATAATAAATGAGCGGCTTGTCGTATATCGGTAAAAGGGCTTTTGTGACCGATTTGGTGATCGGAAACAGTCTGGTTCCCTTCCCTGCCGCAAGTATAATGCCTTTCACATTCTCCTCCGTATTCGAGAATCCTACGCCGAAAACGCCTGGACGTCGATTCTCAGATTATATAATACCGAACCGCAGGTCGGTGCCTAAATGCTCTGCAACACAATTTATTTTTTACACATACATATGTGCACAAGGCAGCAAAAAACATTATAATTGTGTGTGCTTTATTGAAAATAGTCCGTAAAGCGCACAAAACCACATTTTTACGTGAAAACAAATCAATCTTCTAGCCCTTGGCTATCACATTGATTTTTCGTACTTTTACGATTCTAATTCCAACTATTATTTCTACTATAACAAAAAAATACAAAAAATGCAATCCCTTTGTATATTTTAGTTCGAAATCCTAATTTACCCTACCTTTTTATAATGATAGTAAAATCTAAAAATTATTTCGATTATCAATTTTTTTATTTAGAACAAGGCGAAATGGCAAACGGAAAAGTATATCGATGTAAATATCGACAAACTGACCGAAGAAGAACCCGACAAGTTTATCTTGCGCGCTCATGCGGACGGCAAACCCGAACATCTTCAACAAAACGTTGGCGGTGTAACCTATAAAGCCGTCAAAGTCGGCGATAAAATCTATATCCCCAACAACTAAAACAACAAAATACATCAAAGCAAACGAAAAGCCGAGAGAAAATCTCTCGGCTATAATTGATTCAGCTACTCCATTTAGATAATAGTTGAGCAATCTCCTTTTGTGGTATATATTCTTTCATCCTTTCTTTATTGGTCATCGCAATATAGAAGGCTCCGGCTCTATATTGATAGTCTTCATCTAAAGAAAAAAGCATTTTGTTCTGAAGCAAATTATTGATAGATTTCAATATTTGTTCGTTTGACAAATAGTCAATTGGTTGTTTAATCTCGTAACTAATCCCATCGCCTTCCCATTGTCCAATAAAATATCGAATAAACTTAACAACATTCTCATCTTTTAATAATTCTTTCTTCATAAGTTCATCGGTAAAATTGTGGTCATAAGCGTTAATTAAATAATACGTCATAGTCCATGATTTTGCAGAAAAAAGAGAGTCTTGTTGCAAAATAGTGGCACACCGTTTGACAAATTCTTGCTCCAAAACTAAAAGGTCATCTAAAGTTAAAATTTTGCTTATTCCCGTCCGCTCTTGTCCGTTTGCTGCTAATCTGCCGTATGCCAATTCTATCATATTCATAAAATGAGCAATGCCATCTATGTTGTTAACAGTCATACAAAAAATGACGTTTTTCAAGACTTCAAGGCGAGCATCACGAGAGATGTTATCAAAAAGTCCGTAGGCAATATGTAGAGCATTTTCATGCGAGCTAAAACCGAATAGTGTCCTTTTGTCCATGTCGCTAATAAAAGATAAACAATCCAACAATGAACTTGCTACAATAGTTGCTCTATCGGAATTTAGATCAGAAGTTCTTGCCTTCATCTCCTCCAAAATCTCATATATACTTTCATTAGAATTGGCATCCAACAGCAATTGATTTAATTCAGAACGTGAATCAGTAAACATTGCTTTTTCAACAAAAGAACTTTTAATCGCAATGTCATCTATATCCACGCTAAAATATCTATCAAACTTATTTTCATTGTAGATATAGTTATGCTTTCTTGATTCGTTACGATCAATTTGAGTAAGGATATGACCGGTTTTTTTTGCAAAAGGAGGGAACAATGTCGTTACACATTGCATAATTACTTCTATGCGTTCGTTTTGCAAGCTGGTTTTTTCATTGCCATTAAGCAACGAATTGAATTCTTGAAAATATCTAGTTTTATAGACATCAGGAGAGTCCTTGTTCGATAGCCATGCCGTTTCGGGATTTGCGCCAACTAGAATATTTTTGTTTTGTTTTATCCATTTATAAATTTTGGGTTGGAACAGCTCAATAACGGATAGGGCCACCATATCTGAAAAGTCAATATCTGAAGGTATTCCGCAAAATTTATACTGGAGCAAATTCAGCAAACGATTTACATCGCGTATAGTAGTAATGAACGGTGAAATGCAATTATTAAATATTGTGTTCCATCGTTCAGTTACAACCGGAATATTAGGGAAAGAATTGCTTAATTCTGTTAGCCCTTGGAATAGGAACCCAAACAACTTGCTCTGCTTGATGGGAGGGATCTCAATGGGCACTTGTATTATTTTTTCTAAATAATCATTGCCATCGCCTTCTTGAACCTTTTCTAACGCTTTTATTACTACTTCTTTATCGAAAACAAGCAAATATGTTACATAAGGGAATTTTGCAACAGATGATACGAGTTGAAAAACCTCCCGTATTTGCTCGTTACTAAGCCTATCAATATCATCGATTATGACTAAAACTCTTTGTTTTTGTTTTCCTAAAAGATCAACGACGTATTCTTTTTGCTTTAGAATGTTTTTAGAATCAATTTTGTTTTTTTGCAATTTTTTTCCAATGAAATTCATTGCAAACTTTCCAAATTTGCTAACTGTATTTATATAAGGTATTGGGATACATTCTGCAAGTTCAAAAGCCTCAGAATATCTTGTTAAAGCTTCGCCAATTTCATTTATTTTCTCTTTTTTCTTGCCATTGAACTCATAGGCTAACTGGATTAAAAATTGGCTAATGAGCTGAGTTGTATCTGTAAAGTGCCAAGGCTCAAATTTTAATATAATTGTGTTGGTTTTGTTTCTCTCATCAATAGCATTAAACTCAGATAGAATCAAATTAACCAAAGATGTCTTACCGACGCCCCATTTACCTAAAAGTCCAACAGTAAAAGTATCCGCTTGTTTCAACTCAAACAAAGTAGTGGCTATCGTTTTTGCAAAGCCCTTTCTATCAAGCTTATCTTCGGAAATTTTTTCGATAGGTTTGTCAGAATAATACATAAGCAATACTTTATTTACTCCATAGGTTTTATCATTGACTCGATGAAGGCGATTTCGGAATCGTCGAGGTTGTATTTTTTGTAGAGTTGCTGATCGATTTCTGCAACAGATTTTGACCAATCGATGTCAGACTTGTCGGTGAAATCTTGAATAGGAACGAACTCCCAAACCTTTTTTGTGTTATCTTGTGTAACTTTTAATATACCAAGCAGAACTCTCGCAAATTTGGATTTTACATATTTTAATATTGCTTTTGCTTCAGACTCTGAATCAGTTTTACCAATAGAAATATATGTTTCAGTATAGCCGACCAACGGCGAGCCGATCAACGGCGAGCCGATCAACGGCGTAGATAATACTTCTCCGATTGCGCCAGAGCCATTTGCTTTCGGCAACATTACCTTATACTTATATAGATTTTCAATAGGTGCCAAGTAATCTTTTCTAAACCAGCGATAAACTCTTGCATTGTTAAAGTTACCATACATTTGGATATATTCATTATTGTCATCTGGTTTTTCTATTGTGAAAAGCTTTGGCATTCGTTCAAATGCGCTAGTGGAAATTCTTCTATCCGAAGTTTTTTTCATTTCCTCTGGATGATCAACGTAGACTTTATCGGAATATCGATATTGGCCTCTGTTTAATATTATAGTCATTAAGCTAATTGAGCTTATCGCCCATACTTTTTTTCTTATACTATTTAATTCGGCAAAAGAACAGTATGTCCCGATTTTCCCAAACGATTGTTCCGAATCTCTATATGTAATAGCAACGCCGCCTTTTATATCGACGTTAGGAAATACATCGGTGCTATTTGACGTATAATAAACCACTTTGAAATGTTCATCAGATAAGATTTTTTCATTCCAACTTGTAGGTGTTGCTCCAGCATTGAACAAAAAGCGAGCAGGAGTTATGAAACTTGCTTTTTTAGATAAACAAAACCCCACATCCATAAATAGATGATACAAAGGTTTATCGTTTACCGTACTATTGACAACCTCTTGATAGGGAGGATTACCTACTACTGCATTAAACTTCATAACAGACTCCTTTTTGTTCCAAGTGCTACCGCGAAGCACTTTCTCTTTGAATTGTTGCGGTTTTTCTTTAAGTTGATTGATTAAATCATCGAATGCGTGAGCATTGATTTTGCCCTTGCGGTAACCGAGGAGTGTACGTTTTGTTATCGACTTTGCCATAGGCGTTTTGCAAATGACAAATACGTTTTCTTCTACGGTTTTTATCCATAACTCATACTGCTTTTCCAGTGTACGCTCGGCAACAGGAATGCTGTCCAATCGTTTACGGAAAATGCTGTACGTTACATAAAGCGGATACAAGCCTGTTTTTGAATTAATTTCCAATATCCTTGCATCTATGTTTGCAAATGTGTCTTTTGTTACGTCACCGTGGTCGACAAATCGGGGCTCGTCCAAGGTTTCGGTAAAATCTTCGTTATAGAAGCACCAACCACCCAAGCAATCGCTCATGTGCATATTGACGACTCTCCACGGGGTAAGGACGGTTTCTTTGTCGGGATTCTTGAACATAGTAAACTGTTCTGCAATTTTCTGAACGCGTTCGAGTGGGGATAATTCGTCTGCAGCCAGAGCCATGTTTCGAATTTGTCTGCCTGCTGCTACAAAGACATCTTGCTCATAATATTTGGCGAATTTGCGATACACATCCTTTGTAACGCCGCCTGGCATAAATTCATTCCAAGAAGAGTCGTCTATCAAGTCAACAAAGTTTTCAACAGTGATTTCTTGATCAACAGGAACTTCCGCGCCGTAAATAAGGAGCGGTATTCTTATAGAAATGCCACGCAAAATGGACATTGCTTTTTGTGCATTGTCTTTCTTCTTTTTAATTTCCTCTAACTTTGCCAATTCTTCAGGAGTGCGTTCTTTCTTTGGCTTTTTCTCTATGCGAGCAATTTCAGCATATTCCTCATCGGTAAAGCCTTGATTATTAATATCTATATCCTTGACTTTTTCAGTTTGTTTGCTTGTGCCGACAATTTTTTTCAAGTTTTCGAAATCTTGCAACTCAATATCGTCAAGTTTCAAAAGATTATCATTGTAGATGTGTTTATCGTCAAAACCGTTTTTAACGACTCTATCCGTGTATGCTTTCTTCAGCTGTTGAAGAAGTCCGTCAACATTATACGGCTGCATTGTCGAACCGTCGATAGCAATAACGGGACAGTAGTTTAAGAACTCGCCCATAATAATGCGATCGTTTGAAGTGTTTCCAGCTTTCGAAGAAAGGTGTCCGGCTTCCGCGACCATCTTCAATGTTCTATCCGGAGCAAAGTCGAAAACAGAGCAACGTTCTTTCATTCTTCCGTTAATATTAGCAGGAGTTTGGACGCGGAAAATTGTTTGCAAATAGTTGGCGGCAGAGGTGGAGAATGTTCCCGAAAGCATCAATACCGCAGTCCATTCAGGGACAGTAACGCCTGTTGTAAGTCTACCGCAAGAAATCGTAACAGAATAATGGTCGTCCGGATCTTGACCGATGGCATCTCGTACTGCTTGCAAAGCGTCACTAAAATTTTGTTCCTCATCGCCATCGCCGGCTACATTTACAATTCTGAATGCTCCGGAACCAAACACCGGATGAGTTTGCATCAGCCTACTTAATGTTTTTGCTTCTTTTACACCCGGAACCATCCACAACGTGTGCCTGTAATAAGAACGGTATTCCTCGGTTGAAAACGGATAGTTATTGCCACTGTCCGCTTTTGTCAAAAGATTAAGAAACGCCCAAACGTCATCTTTGTTAACAAACTCTCCAATATTTACATTTTCGGGAACAGGTTTGAAATCTTTATTCATATCACCCGTCCATGTTCTGAATAACTCACGAAAGTTGAATGCTCCGTCAGCCACATCAATATATCCCGGAAGCGTTTTATCCAAATCGTAAGTGAATATTTCAAGTTGAGGCAATTCTTCGTATGGGTTGGAATCGCCAAAATGTTTAAGCGGCCAATCGTGCTTCGCACGTTGTTCCATTATATAGTCCCAAGTATAGATTTCGTTTTCCTTAAAGTCAGAAAGAAGATTGAATGGGGTGCCGGACAGTTCAAGCAGCTTCGGTTTTTTATCGGTATTGTCCAAAATAGCTTGAAAGACCTTTTGCCCCAGCGTCGTTTGAGTGCCTTCATGCGCTTCGTCAACGACCACATAATCCCAATCAATTAAGAAAACAAACTCATTCTTATCAAATTTGCCGCCGACCGCCGAAGAGCCTCTCAAGTCTTGCATTGAAGCGAAATATACAAACGGCTTGTCTGTATCGGCAAGGTTTTCTATAGTTTCACCTTTCGTTTTTGAGCCAAATACATAATCTGTATTTCTAAAAATCTTTTTGAAGTCTTCATACCAGCCGTCACTTACGACCGGACGATGCGTAAAGATAAGGGTTTTCTTAAAGCCCATTTCTTTTGCAACTTCAAGTGCGGACAATGTTTTGCCAAAACGCATTTTTGCGTTCCAAAGCATTCTGTCACCGATCTTAAATTGCTTTATTGTAGCTTTTATAGCTTCTTTTTGTTCCGGACGGAAAATAATAGGAGAATTGTCCTCACTAATATCGTCAGGATTTAATGAGGCTTGCCCTTTCTTAACCGCTTGAATTGCGTTCTTTGCTGTTGCCAAATCGGTTTTGAACCATTCTGTCCCTTGATTTTCAATGTTGAAAATGTGTCTTTCAATACCGGAACGGATAAGAACGTCATGAACCTTCTTATCCCTAAATGCTTTTACTTTTTCAATTCCATTATCTAAAACGGTATACGTTGCTATCTCGGTATGGAGAAGTTCATATGAAATACAGGCGGTTTGTGTGTATGTATTTATTCTACCTTTTGCCGCAACATTCAATTCCTTACAATTAGGAACAAGTTCCGATAATGACTTGCTGCTACTTACCGTTGCATCACCGATTTTTAACAATCCTTTATGATTGTCATCGTTAATACGAAACACATAAATCAATTTGTAATCAAACGTGGATTTGAATTGGCTCATTTTCATTTTCCCCTTATTAAAGAAACAAATTTGACATTTCTTCCTTTTTCCCAATCTTTTATAACGCAGTATATGCCTGTATGTTTGCTATTGTCGTTATTTGCACATCCCGGACATTTTTTACATTCTTCTTCGTCCTCGAAGATTGACATTTGAAGCTTTGGGACAGGTTTGCAACTGTTAGGAATCACATATTTCAAACCGTCCATTTGCCAAATATTCCAAGTCGATGAGATATTCAGTGATGGGAGAGAGTCCGAATTTATCGGTGTAGTAGTCAATAAAAGTGCGTAATAGATTTTCACGGGCAAGCAGAACATTGTCGCCTTGCCAATCGAATCCATAGACACTTTTGAATGCAATTTTTGTCCATTCAATCCATTCTGGTTCACTATCAACATTTTCAGAAACAATGCGGAGTTTTCTATCCAACAAACCGATTCTTTCTTTAATGGATATTTCTTTGCCGTTTACGGTATCATAACGACTGACAAGATAAGGGGCTTCTCCGCAGGTTATCTCAAGGCGATTTTCTTTAATGTAGTCTTGCCATGATTTTCCGTCGGGGAAAGTTATTCTCTCATGATTAATAATCCATCCTTTATCCATTTCGGTGTTGAATACATTTCCTTTTCCAAACCAAGCATTATCTATAAGGTTATTTTGCGCATTACAAATCCATGACGGGGTAAAAACCTCGGCTTTGTCTTTAACTCGTGATGCTTGTTCTTTTTTTGATTTTTCAACACGCGGCTTTATAACGCTGCCATTGCGTCCGATTATTGCATTGACAGTTATGTGATCGAAGGATTGAAATCCAAAGCCTCTCGACGCATAGTTATCTGTCGCCCAAATTAAATTCTTTTTGGACGAACGGTCTGTAAGCAAGATTTCAAGAAGCCGACTGTCAAGCTTATAAATATTTGTTTCTTTTATGTCGATACTATCGTACATTATTTCCCCTCAAATGTAATGCCGTTGTTTTTGCAGTAGTCATAGAACTTACGTTGAAGTGCATAGGTGGGTTTGCGAACACCTAATTCCCAACGATTCAGTGAAGAATGTGCGACGCCAATTGCAGCTGCAAATTCTTGTTGGCTCATGTGTACTGTTTCTCTGGCGTGTTTGATTTGATCCTTAAATTCCATAAAGTTCAACCTCTTTGCAAGGACGTTGCAACTATTATAGCACTTTTTACAGAAAAATCAATCCGTATTATGTGTGCGAATCAGAGATTTGATTGCTGATTTTTATAATACCAACTGCTATGCCCCAAAAATGGGACACGACCGATTACTTTCTAAAATACCATAATTATTATGCCAACCGCCTGTCATAATTCGACAAAAAACTTACTACTTTTTTACCCCACCTAAAACCATTCTTTAACCTCCTAATGGCTGTGTGGCGTGTGCTTGTCTTGAATAAGCACACGCCACACGAACTAAATTCACTGTAAACATTATCTGAATTTAACGGCGATTTATCAAACCAAGCGCACCAGTTTGTTTGAACAAGAATTACAAACACTACAAGCGTTGCACTTCATTTGACAATTTTCTTTGGGCAAAAATAAAAGGAATCGCACCGACCGATACGATTCCCAACGGAAATGGCGTCGAATCCCGGGCTCGAACCGGGGGCCTTTCGCTTAGGAGGCGAACGCTCGTATCCAACTGAGCTAATTCGACAGATACGTTATATTCTACTCAATTTGCCTGAAAAATCTACGGAAACAACACGTTTGTGACTTTTTCAAGCATAATGATTATAGCCGCTTTTTGTGAAAAAATCAAGTCAATTATCGATGATTTATTATATTGTCTTGCCACATTGCGGCGTTTGTTTCGTTTAACCGTTTTTCGGACGGAAAACTTCGTTATTTGGACGAATCGTCTGAGTCGGAGGGCGAAGCGGAATCGGCGGGAGAAGTTTCGTCCATCGCGGGCGTTTCCTTTTTTACGTTGTTTTTCTTATCGCAAGAAAGAGCCTTTTCCAATTTGGGAAACAGCGGCGTGTATACGAAAATCTTGTCTAAAATCTTACCGAAAAACGTGATTATCGGGGCGTTAATAAACGTCGTAACCACCGTGCCTAAGCCGATAGAATGATAACTTTGCTCGGCGATTTTACTCCAATCGAACGTTTTCGCGTCGCCGAACAGCGTCAGAGCCAATACGCTCGAAACCGCCAGACAAGTAAGGTCGTACACGAGTTTGGTTTTATTTACCTTAAAGTTATATCTCTTCGCAAACTCCGCTACGAACAACTCGGGTACTTCGAGCGGCATATAGGTGCGGAAAAAGCACGCCACGCCCGCCGCTACGCATACGTCGCCGATTAACAGCATTATCCATCTAAGGTACACTTCGGTAAACGGTTCTTTTCCGAAAACAATCATCCAAAGGTCGAGCGCATAACCGTAGATTACCGCCACGACAAAGGCTAATAGGTATCTCCAATTGAACTTTCGGATAGCCAAACACAGTATTATCAGTATTACGCCTTGCACCATGTACTCTACGGTACCGGCGGTAAAACCGTTCCACAACGGATAAATCGCTTCTTGAATAATAAAAGTCGGAGCGGCTATCATAGAAACGCCTAAATCGGCTTTTTTACATAGCGCCACTCCGATTGCTACAAGCAAAATCCCCAAGACCCACATTAGCTCGGAAACTTTGCCGATTTTTTTACTTTTTTTCTTCATCTTCCGCCAAACGTCCTTTTTCGCAAAAATTCATAGCCATGCGAAGTATGTGTTTGGCTGCGGTAACGAGTTCGGCGCGCTTTAACCCGCCCATGGCGAGAGACCTTTTTATAGAATCGCCTATCTCTCCGCTCGAATAGTTAATTGCGCCCGGCATAAGCACGTCCGCTTGCGCGCGCACTCTGTACGCGTTGTCTTCTACGTTGTCGAATTCCGGACTCGCGCTTCTTCGCATCCACCAATCGGTCATTACGTTTCCTTCGTACCCCCACTCTTTTCTAAGCGCGGTAGCGCAAAGGTCGTAGTTGTAATGGCTCCATACTCCGTTTATCTTATTATAAGACGTCATCACGTTCAGTGGCAAGGATTCTTTAACGCAAATTTCAAAACCTTTGAGGTAAATTTCTCTAAGCGCCCGCTCGGAAACTCTCGAATCGTTGCGCGTACGATTCGTTTCTTGATTGTTGCACGCAAAATGTTTCGGACACGCGCTCAGTCCGCCGCTCTGAATTCCCTTAACGTACGCCGCGGCGATTTTTCCCGACAAATACGGGTCTTCGGAAAAATACTCGAAGTTCCTTCCGCAAAGCGGATTTCTATGAATATTCATACCCGGCGCAAGCAAAACGTCGCTGCCGAGCGCACGCATTTCTTCGGCTACGAGCGAAGTGAGTTCTTGCACTAAATCGTCGTTCCAAGTAGAAGCGAGGCAAGTACCGCAAGGCATTAACGTGGCGTAACGCGCAAGTCTTATTCCGGCGGGTCCGTCGGTCGTAATTACCGGCGGTATACCCTTGGCTCTCAATTCTTCGCAAACCCCTCCGAACGCGCCCGCATTGCCCGCCGCGCCGAGCGGAGAGTTCATTTTCACGTCCCCTATCGTAAGTCTCGCCAGTTCTTCGTCGGTAAGTTGCGCGATAAACTCATTAAACGATATTTTGCCGTTTTTTACGTCGATTAACTTATATCCCTTATCGCCGCTAAACGGTACGTCACGCTCGATTCTCGATAAAATTCTCTCCCTTAATTCGAAGGCTTTCGGCGGCGCGTCTTCGTACGCTATCCGCTTTTCGCCGCCGTGTAGAACCGCCTTGATTCTCTTAAAATTCTCTTTCGGCGGACAAATCTGCTCCAATCTTTCGATAATTTCGGTCTTCTCCAAAACAAACGAACCGCACTTAACCGCTTCTTTTACGTTGTTGCCGATATAAAAGGCGTACTCGCCCTCTTCCGCCACGTAACAAAAACGATTTCCGCTCGCGCCGCTATCGTCGTAAGAAGAAATTTCGTATTTGTTTATAACGCACTCGAAATTCACGCTTTCGCCCGGTTTAAGTAAAGGCGTTTTTTTGTAAAAAACAAGTTGTCTATCCGGTTTTCCGAGTTTTCCGTTCGGCTGAGAAACGTAAATTTGCGCTACTTCTTTACCGGCGCGCTCTCCCGTGTTTTTTACCGAAAAAGCGATTTTCGCAACGTTGCCGTCAAAAGAAAATTCGGTATTTTTTATCTTAAACGAAGTATAACTCAGTCCGTATCCGAACGGAAACATCACGCGATTTTTCGCAAAAGTTTCAAAATACCTATATCCCACGAAAACGTCTTCGACGTATTCGTTATATTTTTTATTGCCAAAGTATGCCTTCGACGGATAGTCTTCGTACGTTTTCGCAACGGTGCTTACGAGTTTACCCGACGGATTTTCTTCGCCGTAAAGCACTCTCGTAATCGCCCTGCCGCTTTCCATTCCGCCGAGCCAACATAACAGTACCGCCGAAAAATCGAACTCGTCGATAAAAGACAAATCTATGACGTTGCCCACGTCGAGGATAAGCACCGTTTTGGAAAAACTTTCGGTTACGCTCTTTATAAGTTTTCGCTCCTTGTCGGTCAGATAAAAACTTCCCTTTTTCAGTTTGTTCTCTCTATCTTCGCCCGACGCTCTACCGATCGTAATAATCGCCACGTCGTCGGTCGTTTGCGCGCGGCGCAGTACCTTTTCGGGAATTACCGCTTCGGGGTGCGAATACGGCCAGAACCCCCAAAAGCCCTCGCTCGCGGGATTTTTGTATCGCCACGATTCGTAAAAAGAATCTACGCCTTTGTCGATAACGCTCCCTCTCTCTTTAAGCGCGTCGGATAAAGATACTCTTTCGGGCGAGTGTACTTCTCCGCCGCTACCGTACCCTACGAAAAAGAAATCGTAGTTGCAGCGTCCGAACAAGGCTATTCGGGCGCCGTAATCAAGCGGTAACGTTCCGTCGTTACGCAAAAGCACTATGCCTTCCGCCGCCGCTTTTCCGCAAATCTCCGCGTTCCTTAAAGGCAACGTTTTATCTCCGCTTATGTTATTCGACGTTCCTTGCGCGAGCATACCCGTTACTAAGGCGACCGCTTTTTGTTGTAATTTAACGAATAATCTTTTCATTATTTTTCTCCCGACGGTTCCGCTTCGGCGCACGCCGCTTGCTCGTATTCTTCGCTTTCTTGCTCTTCGGGCGCGTTTTCTTGCGCCGATTGTCCGCGCGCGGCTATTTCCGCTTTCATTCTTTCGTAAGTTGCGTCGTCGATAATGAACTTCTTCTTATACAGTATCATCGCCGCTGCCATGAACACGATAGGTATCGCGCACATACATATAAGCAAGGCGTTTTTCTTCGCGACCGAAACGCCGGCAAGCAATTCGTTAACTTTCATAAGCATTTCCTCGTTCGTTATTATTCCTTGACTTGCTTGACGGTCCAACTCGCTTATACCGTTGGTTACGCTAAGCACGCCGATCGCGAGATACACGATCATAACCATAAGTTGTTGTAATGCGGACGACATTTTCGCCGTAAACGGACGTAAGGAGAATATCAAACTTTCCTCTCTTCTACCCGTTTTCCACTCGTTATATTCTACCGTATTCGACATATTTAAGAACATCATATTGTAGTAGCACGACTGTCCCAAACAAGCGATACCGTAAAAGAAAGCCATTATCAATAATCGCGCGGTAATGCTCATTCCCAAAACTTCGAAAATCGGCGAGCCGTCCGTTAAAACCAATCCGAACAACATCATAAGCGCATAGCCGAAAATTATAAAAAGTCCGCCGGAAACGATAAGTTTGGTTCTGCCGAGTTTTTTCATTAACCAAGGAAAAACCGCGGTAAACGCGACCGTCAAAACCGCGCCGAACACGCCGAAACAAGTGGCAAGGAAACCGTTATAACCGTAGTTAAAGTAAACGAACATTGACACCACGCCGCCCGAGAGTCCGGTTCCTACCGAATAGATAATCATAATAATCGCGGAGATTAAAAGTTGGTCGTTGTTTTTCAGCACGCGGAAAATATCTTTGAAAGAAAGTCTTTCGCCTTGCGCGCGCATGCTCAGCACTTTTCCGCCCTTTTCTTCCGTATGGTCTTGCACGCCGAACACCGTGATTAACGTAGAAATCATCATCACCACGGCGCAAAATACGGAAATCCACATATACGCGCTTTGCGCGCTACCGCCTAACAGCCTCGAGAGGTTCGTCGTAAGCGTGGGAATACCGATTAAGCCCAGTCCCGCGCCCGCCGTAACGACGAGTTGCGTAACCGAAGAAAGTCTGTTCCTCTCGTGCACGTCCCGCGCAAGGTGCGGTAAGAGCGACCAATACGCTATGTCGTTCATCGTGTACGTTATACTGAACGCCAGATACATCCCCGCCAAAAGGCCTATAAAACCCCAGCCGTCCGCGGGTACGGAAAACAAAAGTATGATTACCACGCAAGTCGTAACCGCGCCTATCAAAATCCAAGGCTTGAATCTACCGAAACGGGAACGCGTGTTTTCTACTATACCGCCCATAATC
>CAKRAY010000021.1 GCA_934296355.1 uncultured Clostridia bacterium | reverse complement strand
TTCCACAATTTCGTATTATACCGTAAACCTTTTTTGTTTTTCTAGATAAAAGTTTATTCGCGAGTATTCACTTATCAAAGAATAAGGTTTATTCGCGAAGTTGCGATGCAACGTGCGTACGTTGCTCACACGTTGCCGTTGTTGTTTTCTTGGGAAGAGTCGGTGGCGACGGCGGATTTTTTCTTACGGGAAAAGATTTTCTTGAATTTCGCTTCCAGCGTATCGAGTTTTCCGGACTTATCGAGGAAGTAGAGCGCGACGGTTGCGCCCGCCATAAGCGCGGAAGCGACTCCGAGGACGATACCCACCATACCGCCGTACGACTGCACTTTTACCGCGGCAAATCCGCCGATAAGGTAGGTTATCGCCGCTATTATCGCTACGAGCGTCGCATAGGGGAGTTGCGTTCTCACATGGTCGATATGGTTACATTGCGCGCCGGACGAAGCCATTATGGTAGTGTCGGAAATCGGACTTACGTGATCGCCGTAAACCGCGCCCGCAAGCACCGCGCTGAGCGTAATGTAGTAAAGTCCGGAATTGGCGGGGTCCATAACCGCGATGGCGATAGGTAGGAGCGTACCGAACGTACCCCAACTCGTACCCGTCGCGAAAGAGATAAAGCACGCGAGCGCAAAGAATATAAACGGTATAATACCGACCGCCATATTGTCCGCGGATACGGTGGCTTGAATGAACGCTTTCGCGTTTAACGTTCCGTCGATAACCGCCTTTCCGTCCGTGCCTAAACCTTCGCCTTTCGCGCCCATCATCGCGCAAAGCGTCCACGCAAAAGTAAGTATGAGTATGGCGGGAACCATGGACTTAAACCCTTCGGGAATAGACTCCATACACTCTTTGAAAGATATCGCCTTGGTCGCGATCAAGAATATAAAAGATATCACGAGCGCGATTGCCGAACCCATCGCAAGGGAAGAACCCGCGTCGCAACTGCTGAACGCTTCCGCCACGTTGGAACATTGTTTTGTCGTACCGATAACGCCCGCGTGCTCATCGTAAAAATAACCGTTGTAAATCATCGCGCCCACGCAACACACGATTAACGTGACGATAGGCACGACCAGGCTGGCGATTTTGCCGTTCGCGGCAACGTTACCCTTATAGTCCTCGCTGGGCAAGTCGTTTTCCCCCGCGGTAAGGTCGCCCGCGCTCGCTTTGATTTGGTTCCTTTTCATTTTGAAAACGTCGAGTTTTAAGCAAATGAAGATTATCATCATCGCGATAGTGAACAACGCGTAAACGTTAAAGGGGATGGTCTTTATGAAAGACATAATACCGCCGTCGCCGTAGGCGGAAACCGCCGCCGCCCAAGAGGATATCGGCGCGATAATGCACACCGGCGCGGCAGTGGAATCGATAAGATAAGCGAGTTTCGCGCGAGAAACTTTGAATTTGTCGGTAACCGGGCGCATAACCGACCCTACGGTAAGACAGTTAAAATAGTCGTCTACGAAAATAAAACAACCGAACGCCACCGTGGCGAGTTGCGCGCCTTTCGCGCCTTTAATCTTCTTTCCCGCCCATTCGCCGTAGGCTTTGGAACCGCCCGTCTTTATCATAAGAACGGAAAAAATACCGAGTATTACCAAAAATACGAGTATACAACCGTTATTGCCGAGTTGTTTCGCCATGGTAATGAAAAGATTGCTTATAGCCTGTACGGGATTGCCGCCGGCAAGAAACATCGCGCCCGTAAAAATACCCGCGAACAAACTCAAATAAACTTGCTTGGTAATAAGCGCGAGTACGATAGCGATAATCGCCGGAACAAACGCCCAAAAACTACCTACGAAATACTCTCCGCTTGCTAATAGTGTGCTTAACATTTTTTATCATCCCTTTGTAAAAATTATTTTTTCCCGAAAAAAAACGCAGAAACGTGAAGAACCTCGTTACTGCGTCAATGATAAAAATGCTCATTCGTTGCGGTACGGTAGCGCTCCACGATTACTCGTGACAGTCCGTAACGTGTTCCGTTACGAGCCAGCGAAAAGCCTAAAATTCGGTAAACGTTTCGCTTCGGCAACCTCGCCTTTCTTCCGCCCGACCCGACAGTCGTTTTCGGCGGTTTACTTTTCTCGATTGCGCCTCTATCGTTTTTTTTGTGTATTTTATAGCACAATATAATACTCGTGTCAACAAAAACGCGGCGGTTTCTTAGTTTTTCCTTAAAAAAAATCCAAATAACACGAACGCATTGATTTTTTTTACAAAAAACTGCGATGCAACGCGCGAGCGTTGCTATTCCGGTTTAGAATCAGAAATCGTATCTTCGGTAAGTTCGATTATTTCCTTGCATTTCGCGATTGACAGCCCGAATTTTTTTGCCAAAGCCAAAATATCGACTTTTTTAGGGTTACCGCTACCGTTGACGGTCATTTCGTGTTCGAACCTATCGGGAACGCTCGTGATATCATATGCCGGCGACAAAACGTAACCGCCCGCTTTTTCGTCGTACAAAAAGGCAAAATTTTTGCCGTGGTCGTCTTTGTTTTCATAAAAAACGTTAAAACACATTCTTCTAAACGCTTCGTAAGTATCCTCGACGGGGCGAACGCTTATCGCCCTTATCACTTGGAACAAATGCGCGTAATCGAGATTGGGTATTCTGTGCGTGGTTTCCAGTAGCGCGGATAGAGATATCATATGAATACGCTTTTCTCCCTCCCGGTCAAAACGCTTTACTCCGAAATAGCCGCTACAACGTTTCGACGGAAATAGTTTGTATTCGTTAACGTTAACGCCGCATTTTTTTGCGGTTTCGTTGGCGATAAACTCTTTTATTCCTACGTCCTCGGGGTCTATACGGCATCCGAATTTTACTATCCAGTCTTCTCCGTCGATTTTTACGTGCGCCTTAGGTCTTGCGCCGCCGCTCGCGCCGCCCGCTTTATATAAATCGTCGAAGTCCTCGCATACGCCCTTTTCGCTCAATAATTTTTCCGCTTCGCAAGCCAATTTGTCGAAATCGTACTCCTCTTTTTCGGTAAACAACGCTCTCGCAGGTTCGTAAGTCAATCCTCCCAAACCGTTCTTGTTAATCAACGAAAGTTTCGTAAGCACGGAAACGCGGTCGGGATTTATTCCTTGTCTTTGTAAACAACGGTTTAATAAAAGCGCGCCCCAACCGTCGGGCAAAGAGTCCCAAAAAACTCCGTATAACCCTTGAAAATAATCTTTGTCGCTTACGTAAACTTCTTTGCTTAGCGGCAACGATAAAGGCGACACGGAAAAACCGTCCTTTATCCACTCGTCGGCGTACTGAAAACCGATTTTCTGCGTGTCTAACAGGGCGAGATATCCGACGATTCGCCCGTTATAGGTAACGCAAACTTTTTTCACGTCCGTAATCATACTTTATAGTCCTTTAAGTCGGAAATTATCCTATGCGAAAACAGTTCGTTAAAATCGCTTAAACAATTAAGCGTATCCGCTATCTTCACTAACGAAGTAAGGGAGATTTCTCCCGTAGATTCGAACCGCCTTAACGAAGCGAGCGACACGCCCGATTTTTCCGCCAAGGCTTTTTGCGTCAGTTTCGCTTCTTTCCTTCGCAACTTTACTCGCTCGGTCAACGCCGCGGTCACCGCTTGCGCGGTAAGCGTATTTACAAAATTACCTATATCGAAAAAGTTTTTCATATCGCTAATATATTAGCACTTTCTTTATTATTTGTCAATTATCGCTAATATATTAGCGTTTTTGCGTAAAAGATTTTAATTCGTTTTCTTGGAAAGCGTTATTTTTTTCAACGTCACGGTTTCGCCCGAGGCGAGGAGAGAATTGAGTTTTTTTAACGTGGAAACGCCCTTAGGCGTGGTTATTTTTCCGAACGCGGCGTACTTGCCGTTAAGCGAAGTCTGGTCTTGCGAGCAGAAGAAAAACTCGGTCGTGGCGTCGTTGTTGTTTTTTCCGTGATACATACTAAGCACGCCCTCTGTGTGGCTCAATATATTGCCTTGATAATTATTGTATAAGAACTCCCCGTCTATTGCCGACGTGGCTTTAAGCGGTACTTTGCGCGCGAGTTTTCCGTCGGGATACCGACAATACGCGCCCCCTCTCAGTATGCCTCCGCCGCCTTCGTCCGCCAAAAGTTCGGTATCCGTATAATAGGCGAGGAGAACGTGACTTTTGAAGTTCTCTACCGTGTTGGGCGCATATTCCGAGAATAAATATACTTCGAACGAGTACTCCGTTCCGCCCGAATAAAACGTGAACTTGGCGTAGTCGCCCACCGGCAGACTCGCCGCGTTGAACCGATAATCTTTGAAGCCTTCTTCCTCTTTGACGCCCGAAGAACCGCCGTGATTTTTGTCTATGCCGAACCTATCGAAAACTCCCGTAAAATATAGCGTAGTAAACAACGCCGCAAGAATGATTATCACGGAAATCGTTATCGTTATAGCGACGGTTCGTGTTCCTATACTTCCGTTTTCGGAACCCTTAACGCCATGATTGCGTTGTTTTGCGACCGACATCTTCAATCGGTCTTCGGCAGAATAGTTCTTTTTCATTTCTTGATGATTTTTACCGATTTAAGCGTTATCGCGCTTACGGGAAAGTCTTTGGAATCGGTAATGGTTTCGTCGAATACTTTGCATATTTTTTCTATGTCTTCGTCGTTGGTGATGAAGCCGAACGCGGCGTAGTCGCCGTCCCACGCGGGATAGTCTTTACAGCAAATGAAGAAGCCCGAGGTCGCGCTGTTAACCGCGCTCGTTCTCGCCATAGAGATTACTCCCTTTGCATGCGTCATATCGTTATAACTGTAATCGTGCAAGGGGTTCGACTTGAACTCGCCCACGATAGGCGCTTCCGAATTGGGTTTCACGTCGTTCTTCGCCACGTACGTGCCGCCTTGAAAAGTCCCCGCGTTTTTTACCACCCTATGAATAATCGTACCGTCGTAAAAACCGCTTTCGGCGTATTTTACGAAGTTCGCCACGGTAATGGGCGAGGTTTTTTCGTTAAGATAAATCTCTATATCGAAAGTTTCCACGCCGACGTCGAAAGTCATCACGGCGTACGTTCCGGGAACGTTATTACCCTCGAGATAGTACTTATAAAAGTCTTTTTTTCCGTACGTTCTTCTATATAGAGAGCCGTTTTCGGTAAAAACGCCCGTTCCCGTCAACACGCCGAAAACGACCGCGAGAACGATAACTAACGTAAGCGCGCTTACTATTAAGATAAATCTTTTCCGAGCGAGTTTAGTTTTCATTCGTCTTTTTCTCCGCCTTTAATACCGTATAATTCTCTTATTTTGTTTTCCAACTCGTCGGCGAGTTCTTGGTGCGATTTAAGATAGTCCATCGCTCTGTCGCGACCTTGACCGATTTTCTCTTCGTTATAACTGAACCAACTGCCCGTTTTTTGAATAAGATTATTGCTTACCGCAAGGTCTAAAATACTGCTTTCTCTCGATAAACCTTTACCAAAGTACATATCGCATTCGCAAGTTTTGAACGGCGCGGCGAGTTTGTTCTTGACGATTTTGAACTTGGTTCTGTTACCCAAAACTTCGGTGCCGTTCTTTATCGCTTCGCCCTTTCTGACGTCGAAACGCATACTCGCGTAGAACTTCAAAGAGTTTCCGCCCGTGGTCGTTTCGGGATTGCCGAACATAACGCCGACTTTTTCTCTTAACTGGTTGATGAACACTACGCAAGTGTTCGATTTCTTTACTATACCCGTGAGTTTTCTCATCGCCTGGCTCATAAGTCTGGCGTGCAAACCTACGTGAGAATCGCCCATATCGCCCTCGATTTCCGCTCTCGGTACAAGCGCGGCTACGCTGTCGATAACGATAATGTCGATGGCGTTACTGTTGATAAGTTCTTCCGCAATGTCGAGCGCTTGTTCGCCGTCGTCGGGTTGCGCGACGTAAAGATTGGTTAGGTTCACGCCGAGGTTTTGCGCGTAAACGGGGTCCAAAGCGTGTTCCGCGTCGATAAACGCCGCTATGCCGCCGAGTTTTTGCGCTTCGGCAATCATGTGAAGAGTGAGGGTGGTTTTACCGCTGCTTTCGGGTCCGTATACTTCGATTATTCTTCCTCTCGGCACGCCGCCTACGCCGGTAGCGACGTCGAGGGCAAGACAGCCCGTGGGGATAATGTCCGCGTCGACTTTGGTCGAACCGTCGAGTTTCATTATCGCGCCTTTTCCGCATTCTTTCTCTATTTGCGCTATCGCATTATTTACCGCTTTTTGCTTTTCTTCGAGTTTCATATATTCTTTCTCCTCATTGAGTGTTTTTTGTGTTTTTTATAGATTTTTTTGTAAATAGTTGTAACATAAATAAAGCGCGGCGTTGGTTGCCGAACTGCGTATTTCGTTGCGTTTTCCGCTGAAATTACACTTATACGCCAGCACGTCGGCGTTCTTGTAGGCGATGCCTATATACACTAAACCCACGGGTTTTTCGTCCGTGCCGCCGTCGGGACCCGCTATTCCGGTAGTGGACACCGCTATGTCCACGTTCTCGTTAAGCAAGCCGTACGCCATGTCTTTCGCGGTTTCTTCGCTCACCGCGCCGTAAGTACGCAGCGTTTCTTCGGGTACGGACAAACGCTCGATTTTCGCGCCGTTGGAGTAGGTGACCACACCCTCGTAAAAAACTCTGCTCGCGCCGGGAACGTCCACGATTTTGGAAGAAATCATTCCGCCCGTGCAACTTTCCGCGACCGACAGCGTAAGTCCGTTTTCCAAAAGAAAATCGACGAGAACTTTTTCCAGTTTCTCGTTGCCTTCGGTATAAACCTCGTCGCCGAGGGCGTCGCAAAACGTGAAAAACTCTTCGTCGCTTACGTCCACGAACTCCACGAGATTATCGAGGTGAGAACTGACTATAAGGTACTTTTCGGGATTTTGCGTGACCGAATAAAGTCTTTTTTCCAATTCGCCGCGTTTGCCGAAATATTTGATTATTCTGTTCATTTTCACTCCTTTAACGCTTCATCAATCGCCGTTCCTTCGGGATAAAAGCCGCTTTTATTTATTTTTACGTTATAAACGCAACCTATTTCGAGCGGAAAATCGGCGGTAAAATACACGTTGACATCGATGTCGGGCGCTTGATATTCCGTCCTGCCGTAAAACTTGCCTTTACGATAGTCTATACCTTCGTAAATAACTTCTACCGTTTCTCCCACAAGTCTTTCGTGGCGATTTATCGTCGCGCTCGCTTGCGCCTTTTCACAAGCCAAACGGCGTTTTTTCATAATAGACTTTTTCACTCTGCCGTCGAACTCATACGCTCTCGTGCCTTCTTCGGGGGAGTACTCGAAAAAGCCCGCGTAGTCGAAATTATCTTTGACAAAATCGACGAGTTCGGCGTTTTGTTCGTCCGTTTCTCCCGGAAAACCCACTATAAACGTGCTTCTTACCGCTATGTAAGCGTTTAACGAACGTATCTTTTTCACTAACGCGCGGACGGATTCCGAAGTGCCGCGACGCGCCATTTTTTTAAGTATTTCGCTGTTTATGTGTTGCATAGGTATGTCGAGATATTTCGCCATACGGGGAGTTTTTTCGATAAAGTCCAGCAATTCGTCGTCGATTAGTTCGGGATAGGTGTAAAGCAATCTTATTTTCCAAAAATCGATTTTTACCAGTTCTTCGAGCAGTTTTTTCAGCGACGGCTTGCCGTAAACGTCTTTGCCGTAAGAGGTCACGTCTTGCGCTACGAGAATGAGTTCCCGCACGCCTTCCGCGCGCAGTCTTTGCGCTTCGGCTACGAGTTTTTCTAACGGTTCCGATACGTATTTGCCGCGTATAGCGGGTATAGCGCAGTACGAACAACGGTTGTTACACCCGTCCGCTATGCGTAAGTACGCGTAATGCGCCGGCGTGGTGACGATTCTTCCCTCGCGATAACAGTAATCGGTAGTTTGATTAAAAAGTCCGAACACGACGTTTACTATCTCTTTTTCGTCCTTTATATTGACGAACGCGTCCACTTCGGGCAGTTCGCCGCTTACTTGTTCGCCGTAACGCGTCGCAAAACACCCGGTAACGACGAGTTTTTTCAGGCTCGTTTTCTTCAAGTCCGCCATATCGAGAATATTCTCTATCGCTTCTTTTTTTGCCGACTCGATAAACGCGCAAGTGTTGACTATCATCACGTCCGCTTCGGACGCGTCGTCGACGATCGTCGCTCCCGCTTCGCTTAGGTTGAAAATCATTCTTTCGGTGTCGACTCTGTTTTTGTCGCAACCTAACGAAATAAATCCTACTTTCATATAATTTCCTTTGTTTTTTATCGGTTTTTCTCGGAACAACTCGATTCTTCTTAAAACGCGAACCGCCCCGTGTTTTTATTGGTTTTCTTAAACTTCGTCATCGTCGTCGAAGTGTTCCATATCGTAGTCTTCGTCGCCTTTGCCGTATCTTTCTTCCCATTCGCGGTAAAAGTCTTCTTTGCTTATGAGAATGTTACGTTTTTCCTTACTGCCTTGCGGCACGCTGCTTATATAGCCTTCCGCCGCCAGTTCTTCGAGTACCGTGGCGATGGTATTGTAGCCTTTCTTTAACTTTCTTTGCAAGAACGAGCAACTTACGTAGTTGTTTTCCACGATGATTTTCAACGCTTGCCAATTAAGGTCGGGCCCGTTAAGTCCGTCTTCGTCGTCCTCGTTCTCTGCTTGCGACGGCTTGTTTTGCGTTTGACCGCCGCTCGACGCGGTAACGGACGAGTCTTGTTTATTGTTGGCGTTGCCGTTAAGAATCTTTTCTATTTCTTCTTCGTCGAACTCGATTTCGTTGTTCTCGCGAATGTAGTCGCACGCCGCTTCCAGTTCGTCGGTGTCGATGAACGCGCATTGCGCTCTTACCATATCCGAGCCGCGCTTTATGTACATATCGCCTTTGCCGAGCAAGGTTTCCGCGCCTTTCGCCTTGAAAATAACCATACTGTGATTATAATCGCCTACGGCGAAAGCGATTTTCGTGTTCAAGTTGTTTTGTATCTCGTTGGTAATAACTTCTTTTACCGGGTTTTGCGTAGCGAAGATAAGGTGCGCTCCCGCCGCTCTCGCTATTCTCGCCAAACTCGACAAGGTTTGCTCCAAAGTTTTACGTCCGACGGGGTCGGTCATAAGTTCGCTCGCTTCGTCGATTACGATAAGTATTCTCGGTAACTTTTTAACTCCCTCGAGGGCGTTGTACTCGTTGAGGTTCTTGACGTGTAAGCTCTTGAACAAAGAGAATCTGTTTACTACTTCCTCTCTCGCCCAGTTAAGCGCGTTGGTTATTTCGGGTATCTTGGAAAGCGGTTCTTTTAAGAGCATATGCGGCAAGCCCGAGTAAAGCGCCATTTCCACTTCTTTCAAGTCGATAAGCAAGAATTTTACTTCGTCGGGCGTGTATCTGAACAACAAACTGGCGAGCATAACGTTCAAACATACCGATTTACCGCTGCCGGTAGAACCCGCGACGAGCGCGTGCGGCATTGCGGCTATGTCTTCGATAAGTATTTTTCCTTCGGCGGTTTTTCCGAACGCGACGAGCAAGTCGCCTTTAGCCTCTCTGTACTCTCTGCTCGTAATTATCTCTTTGAATCCGACAATACCCTTGACTTCGTTAGGAATCTGCACGCCGCAGTAGGACGTGTTGGGGATTTGCTTGATTATGTTTACCGGCTTAGTCGATTTAAGAAGTCTTTGCAAGTCGTCGCTCACGCTCGTGAGTTTCTTTATAGGACAGTCTTCGCTGAGGTCGAGTACGCACAGCGTGACCGTAGGTCCTTTTATCGCGTCCACAAGCGTCGCGCTCACGCCGAAGTTCTTCAACTTCACTTCAAAAACTTCTTTCAACTCGTCCCAGTTATCCACTTGCGGATTGAAATTGGGCGATATATGCGATTGCAACAGACTAAGCGGCGGTTTGTTGTACGGCAAAGTCGGTTTCTTGGGTTGTAAATATGCGGGAACGGGTTCGGGTTTAACCTCTCTTTGCGGTTCCGTTCTTACAGGCTCCGTACGCGGTCTGAGCGGCGGCGTAGGCGAGGGAACTACTCGGCTCGGCTTGGTTACCGGGCGCGGCGGTTCTTCTACGGGCGTTTCTTCGGGTTCGTACGGTACTTCCTCTTCTACGCGTTCTTCCGGAGCGGCTACGGGAGCGGGTTCTTCGTACGCTGCGCCGGAAGTTTCTTCCTCTCTCTCGTCGTTATCGTAAAGCGTTTCTTCGGGAAGATTGCGTATCGTCGGGCGCGGCGCGTCGAAACCTCTTTGTCTGAGTCCGCGTAAAAACTCGCTGTCTACCGGCGCGAGAATGTCCACCACGTTATCGTCGGTTTCCCGTCCGAAAATCTCTTCCTCTTCGGGTTCGACTTCTTCCTCTTTTACGGGCGGTTTGTCTTCGGTAAAAAGGTCTTTTTCGGGCTCTCTCAAACCTACCTTTTTAACATTATAACTATTGCCGCTGAAAGAAACGGAAAAATCGCCGGGCGCGGAATCGTCTTCCTCTTCGTCTTCTCCGAAGAGTTTATCGAAAGCGGAGCGTTCGGGTTTGGCGTCCGTCATAATCGGCACGGGCTTAGGCGAGGTCGCGCGTTTATGCAAAAACGGCGATTCGTCCATAATGATTTCTCTGCAACGCGGCGCGGAAACGACTTTTTTCTTCCGCTCGCCCACGGGACTGCGCGTACCCGCGAAAATAAAGGGCCGCATGAAGAAAAACGAGGTCGTTATCGTACCGAGCAAGAAAATTACCAACGCCCACGGATAGGTGCAGTATGCCACGAATATCCCCGTCAGAACCGAGAACACGACTCCTCCCACCGTGCCGTTTTCGTACGCGTATACGACGTATTCCACGAACCCGGTACTGCCTTTCGGTCCGAACGCGATATGTAAAGTGGCGAGTACGAAAATCAGCGTAATCGCGAGCATAATCACACTTTTCGGCATTAAACCCGTTTTCTTGTTAAGGCAAACTTTTATTTCTTCCGCCCAGCCGAGCGCGAGATAAAAGTACGCCGTCCAGCCAAAAACTTTAACCGCGTATTTCAGCGTAAAAGGCACGCAAAGCAAAATCGTCAGCGCGGTAAGAACCGCCGCGCCGATGATTTCTCTCTTATGTTCGTAAGCGAATTGTTTGATTTTATTCGTTTTCACCGCTTAAAAAAACCTCCCGCAAGTCTTTGCCGATAGGCTTACCGACGTAACAAACCGCGCATTTTTCGTAGTCGAAAATCTCGTCGAAAGACTTCTTTATGTCTTCGAGCGTGAGTTTTTCGAGCGTTTTTAAGAGATTTTTGAAGGTATACGCTTTGTCGGTAAGGCAAAAATATCTGCCCATAAAACGCATTTCGTCGAAAGAACTTTCCGCGCTTAATACCGCGCCGGTTTCTCTCTGAACTTTGACTTTATTGAATTCGCCGTCGTTAAATCCCTCTTTTCTAATCTTGTCGAGGGTGGCGCGAATGACTTTAACGGCGGTTTCCGCCTTTTCGGGCGCGCTCGCGAACGCGATATCGAAGTAACCTACGCCTTTAAGCGTGGCGGGCATGGAATAGATATCGTAAACCAAACCGCGTTCTTCTCTTACTTCTTGAAAAAGTCTGCTGCTCATACCGCCGCCGAGCATATACGAGAGAGTGCTGACCGCGTCCGAACGCTTATCTTCTGCGCCGAACGCGGGAAACCGTAAAATTATCGACGATTGCTCGAACGGCTTTTTGACGTTTTCGTAATATCCCGAATTTACCTTTCTACTGCCGATACGCGGTTTTTTGAACGGTTCGGAATATTTTTTATTCGCAAACGGCGTTACGAAATACTTCTCGGCCAGCGCGACGAACTCGTCTTCGGAAAGCGGCCCGACGTAACAAATACAAATGTTCTCGGGTCTGTAATACTTGTCCATAAACTCGCGAATATCGGCGGGCGTGAACGAAGAAACCGTCTTTTCCGTGCCGAGAATGGGGCGGGCGAAACCGTTGTTAAAATACTTCGAGCCGAGCAAGTCGGAACAAACCGAGTCGCTTTCGTCCTCGTACATTTTTATCTCTTCGAGTACGACGCCTTTTTCCTTAGCGACGTTCTCTTCGGTAAACGTGGAATTAAACAGCATATCCGCGAGGATATCCATAAAACTCTCGATATATTTAGCCAAACCGTTCACATAAAAAACGGTATTGGTTTTAGAAGTATACGCGTTGTTGTTCGCGCCGAGTTTTTCCATTTCGTCGGCTATCATAAACGCGGTACGCGATTCCGTACCCTTAAAAAGCATGTGTTCTATAAAGTGCGCGATTCCGTTCGTCTTCGCCGTTTCGTACGCGCTGCCCGCCTTTACGAAAATACCGAACGCGCAAGAAAGAGAACTCTTTTTCCTCATATAGCACGCGCGCAAACCGCCGTTAAACTTAATTACTTTTGCCATAACTCCTCCGATTCTTTACCCCTTATATATAATACTAAAACAATTATATCAAACGTATACGAAAAAATCAACTTACTTTCGTTTCGTTTTTGCCTCGTTTAAGAGAAAGAGAGGGCGGCGACGCCTTTTTTGTCGATTACCGCGGCAACGTATACGCGTAGCCGTTGCAAAACGCTATACTTTTTTTCTTCGTTAGTTTATAATTAAATCATTATGGCAGTGAATAAAGTATACGGATTGATTTTTGATTTTGACGGCGTTATTTGTATGACGGAAGCGTACCACTACGCGGCGTGGCGAGAAACCGCGGCAACTTTGGGGATTTCTTTAAGCGAAAGCGAATACGAAAAAATCAAGGGTAAAGGCAAAAACACGATTTTGAATTTCTTTGAAAAAAAGAAGAAAACGCATTTTTCGGACAAAGAGCGAGAAGAAATATCCGCGAAAAAAGCGGAAATTTACAAAAAACTTACGTTAGACATAAATAAAGATTCGCTTGTTCCCGGAGTGGAAGAGTTTTTGAAAAAAGCGCAAGAAAAGAGATACGCGATAGGGCTTGCTTCTTCGAGCGCGTCGGCTATCGCGCTTGCCGAAAAACTCGGTTTAAGTAAGTACTTTCGCGTTATGATAGACGGCAATACGCCCTTCCCGCCCAAACCCGACCCCGCGCTGTTCCTCGAATGCGCCGGTAAACTTCGGGTCGACCCGCGCAATACGATCGTGTTCGAAGATTCTCGCGACGGACTTCTCGCCGCCGAAGCAGGCAACTTTTTAGGTCCGATAGCCATTAACGCAAAAAACGCTTCCGGCATAGTGGACGAAAAGTACGACGCCGAAGATTTCAATAATCCCTATATTAAAAGAATCATTTGACGAGTATGAAAAAAACGGTTTTCTTTTGCGCTTCTTCGAGTTATATTCACACAATGCTTGCCGCAAGGTATATGACGGCGAATTGCGACTATCCCGTGGAAATTATCGAAACAAACGTGAACGTTCCGCTCGAAAAAAATATGGAACGGCTACTTTCTCTTAACCCGGACATAGTGGCGTTTCCTTGCTATATTTTCAATATAACGTATGTGGAAAAAGTTATCGACGAATTGAAAAAAGCCTTGCCCGGAGTAGTAGTGATTATCGGCGGCTACGAGGTGGCTTTTCATACGGAAAAGTATGTGAACGCGGTCGATTACATTATCCGCGGCGAGGGGGATTTCTCTTTCGGCGCGCTTATAGACAAATTACAAAAAAACGACTTTTCGAGTCCGAGAATTATCGAATCGGGAACCGTAAAGAACTTAGACAGTATAAAATCGCCGTATACAGACGAGTACTTGTCGTTAGGGAAAGAAAACCGCATTATATATATGGAAACGTGTAGGGGCTGCCCGTTCGCGTGTTCTTACTGCATGAGCGCGAACACGCGCGGCGTAAGAAGTTTTTCGCTCGAAAGAGTGTTTTCAGACCTACTTAAAGTAAAGCGTTTTTCGCCGCCGCTCGTTAAATTCGTGGATAGAACTTTCAATTACGACCGCAAAAGAGCGAGGAGCATATTCACGTTTTTGATAGAAAATTTTAACGAGGGAAAAACGCGTTTTCACTTCGAAGTCGAACCCGAACTGTTCGACGAAGAAACGTTCGATTTACTGAAAACCGCACCGAAAGGTTTGTTCCAATTCGAGGTGGGAATACAGTCGTATAATAAAGATACGTTAAACGCGGTCAACCGCCGCGCGAACTTCGAAGTCATCGATAAGAATATGAAAAGTTTATGTCGATTAGAGAACGTTCACGTTCACGCCGACCTTATCGCGGGACTGCCGAAAGAGGATTTTTCTTCGTTCAAGGAGAGTTTTGACAGACTCTTTTCGTTCTTCCCGAGTTGCCTTCAACTCGGCTTTTTGAAAGTGCTTAGGGGTAGCGTGATTTACGGCGAAGATTACGCGTACGAAATAAACGACTTCCCGCCGTACGAGATTATTTCGTCGCCTTGGATGAGTAAAGAAGAACTTTTATATTTACATAAAATCGAACGGTTTCTCGACGTTTTTTATAACTCGTCGCGCTTTACTCGTTCGGTAAAATTCCTCGTTCCGCGCTATTTTTCGCCGTTTGAATTTTTTGCGAAACTCAACGAATTCGCGGAATCGAAAAATATAGAAATTAAGAAAATCGCCGCCTTAAAGCAATGCGACTTTTTATACGATTTCGCGTTAAATGCGCTTGACGAGGAAGCGCAAAAAGAACTCGAACGGCTTATTTACGAGGACTTTATTGCGAGCGGAAACGTTCGCCCGTGGCACAAATGGTTAAAAAAAGATAGAAAAATATAATTTTTTGCGATTTTTGACGAAAAAGTATTTGACAAAGATAGCACTATGTATTATTATATTTACGCAAAAACCGATATTAGGCTCTTGAATTAGCCCCTCAATAACCGAATTCAGGTTTGGCAAGTAAAATTAAAAATTGAAAAAGGAGTTTTACATTCATGAAATCTTACATGGCAAAACCTGCTGAAGTTAAAAGAGATTGGTACGTGGTAGATGCGACCGACGTATCTCTCGGTAGATTGGCTTCTCAAGTTGCATCTATATTGAAAGGTAAAAACAAGCCGACGTATACGCCTAACGTAGACACCGGCGACTATGTAATCGTAATCAATTCCGATAAGGTTAAGCTTACCGGTAAGAAAGCGGAACAAAAGTTCTATCGTTATCACACCGGATATATCGGCGGTTTGAAAGAAACGAGATACGATAAACTTCTCAGCGAAAAGAGCGACTTCGCCGTAACCAGAGCGGTTAAGGGAATGTTACCGAAAAATTCCATCGGCAGAACGATGATCAAGAAACTTTTCGTTTACAAAGAAGGAACGCATCCGCACAGCGCGCAACAGCCCAAAGAACTTATTTTGAAGTAAGAGGTGAAGTATGGCAACGAAAAAAATGACTAAGAAAGTTCAATTCTGGGGAGTAGGCAGAAGAAAGAAAGCCATTGCCAGAGTAAGAATCGCCCAAGGCGGAGAAAACGGAATCATCGTCAACAAAATCGCGATGGAAGAATATTTCAAGACCGACGCGCAAAAGTTTATCGCTAAGCAACCTTTGGTTCTTACGAACACTGCCGACAAATACGACGTTATCGTAAACGTAACGGGCGGCGGACTCAGCGGACAAGCCGGAGCAATTCGTCACGGTATCGCAAGAGCGTTATGCGAAGCGGAACCCGAACTTCGTTCGGTTCTCAAGAAAGAAGGTTTCTTAACCAGAGACCCGAGAATGAAAGAAAGAAAGAAGTACGGTCTTCACAAAGCAAGAAAAGCGCCGCAATTCTCGAAGAGATAAAAATTATTCGCGCAAATACGAAAAAGAAAGAGAGGTTGTTTTTACAATCTCTCTTTTCTTTCGGCGCCAAACGTTCGGCGGGTACTTATAGCAGTCAAAAAAGAGGTCGTTCGACCTCTTTTTCTTTGTGCTAATGCGTACTGTTAACCGCCGAAGCGCCGACTTACAAGGAAGCCGTTACGTACCTTACGGCTTACATTCAAGTTCGCAAGACTTTCCCTCTTGCTCGATTTCCCTAAGGGGAAATTGTGAAAAGTGTCATTTCCACAATTTCGTAT
>CAKRAY010000020.1 GCA_934296355.1 uncultured Clostridia bacterium | reverse complement strand
CTTTCCCTCTTGCTCGATTTCCCTAAGGGGAAATTGTGAAAAGTGTCATTTCCACAATTTCGTATTATACCGTAAATATTTTTCTTTTTTTTAGATAAATGTTTATGTGCGGCTATATGCTTAATGAAGAACACGGTTTATTCGCATAACTGCGATGCAACGTGCGTACGTTGCCGCGTAACTCGGGTGAAGCGTCACACGCTTCCGCTACGGCGTATGTCCGAGTTTGACTAATTCGTTAGACAAAAAAGAAAAAAAAGCATATAATTTACCCGATGAAAGATTTAACGGTCGGGTCGCCTATAAAGGTTTTATGGAAATACTTGTTACCGATGTTCGGGAGTGTGTTTTTTCAACAAATGTACAACATTGCCGATAGCGTGGTAGCGGGCAAGTTTTTGGGTACGAACGCTTTGGCGGCAGTAGGAAACTCTTATGAAATTACCTTCGTGTATTTGGCGTTCGCGTTCGGTTGCAATATCGGCGCGTCGCTGGTTATCGCCAATTTTGTGGGCGAAAAGAAGTTTACGGAGTTGAAAACGGCAGTTAATACCACCGTTATCGTCACTATGTCGACTTGCGCGGTTCTTATGCTCGTCGGACTGCTTGCCGGCGGGAGTTTGCTCACTTTACTTAACACGCCGAGCGAGATATACGCCGATTCGCTTTTATATCTCGATATTTATACCGGCGGACTTGCGTTTACCTTTATCTATAATATAACGACGGGTATTTTCGCCGCGATGGGCGATTCTGTCACGCCGTTTATCTTTTTGGTGGTCAGTTCGCTTGCCAATATCGGTATGGACGTGCTGTTCGTCGTTTCGTTTAATATGGGCGTGGCGGGCGTGGCGTGGGCTACGTTTATTTGTCAAGGCGTAAGCGGAATTACGGCGTTTATCGTGCTTCTCGTGCAATTAAAAAAGATAAAAACCGAGCGAAAACCCAAGGTTTTTTCCAAAGACATTTTCAAGGAATTTTTGCGACTTGCCGTACCGAGTACCTTGCAACAAAGTTTCATTTCTATAGGAAATATCGCCATTCAAGGCTTGATTAACGGCTACGGAACGGCAACCATAGCGGGGTATTCCGCCGCGCTTAAATTCAATAACTTTTCTATCTCTTCGGTAGTTACCGTCGGCAACGGCCTAAGCAATTACGTTTCGCAAAACATCGGCGCGAAGAAGACGGACAGAATAAAGAAAGGTATTCCGGCAGGCTTTACGATAACTTTCGGGATATGCCTTGTTTTTATCTTGCTCTACGAACTTGCCGGAGAGAAGATAATGTTACTGTTCCTTAACGAATCGGATACCGAAGCAATCGGTGTGGGAGCCTTATTCCTAAGAATACTTTCGCCGTTCTACTTGCTCGCTTCGACGAAAATCATTGCGGACAGCGTGCTTAAAGGCGCGGGAAGAATGGGTATGTTCATGATCGGCACGTTTATCGACCTTATAGCGAGAGTAGGTTTTTCTTTCTTGTTTTCTTACTTGTTCGGCTCGGAAGGCATTTGGTGGTCGTGGTCGGTAGGCTGGCTGCTCGGCGCGATTTGTTCCTGGATATTCTACTTCGGGAAGCGTTGGGCGCAACCGAAAAAGAGTTTGCGTAAATTTGCCGAAACCGCCGAAACGCCGCAAAACGCATAATCGCTTTCAAACAAAAAAACAAACGATTTTTTGTTAACGTAAAATGCGGTTAATTCTCTATTTTTTTATAATGTTTGCGATGAGAAGAATTGCGACTAAAACGCTTTTTTTTCTTTTTTGTTAGTTTTAGAACAAATTTTTTTTTGGCTATTGAAACGGACGCTATTTATGTGTTATAATTTTCCTATAAACTTTTTTAAGCGAGGAAAGAATGGAAGCAAAAGAAAGACTTACCGGAATTATTTCCGATTTTATCGCTACCGTGGCTATTCGTTTACCCGACGACGTTGAAAAGCGTATCAAGGAACTTGCCGCCGAGGAAACCGAGGGTTTAGGCAAGGATATGTACGGTTGTATTTTAGAGAACATCGAACTTGCCAAAAAACTCAATAGGCCTTTATGTCAGGACACGGGCGTACTGCAATTTTTTGTCAAAGTCGGCACGAAGAATCCCTATCTCGATATTATCGAAAGCGCGATTATAGAGGGTACGGCGCAAAGTACGAAACGCACGCCGTTAAGACCCAACGTAGTCGAGCCGCTCGGAGAGCATAATACGGGCAACAACGTAGGCTATCACGCGCCGTATATAGAGTGGGAACTCGTTCCCGGAAGCGACGAACTTTCTATTTCGTTATATATGGCGGGCGGCGGCTGTTCGTTACCCGGCAGAAGTAAGGTTCTCATGCCGCTCGAAGGGGTGGAAGGCGTTAAGAAGTTCGTTTATCAAACCATACTGGATTGGGGCGTGAACGCTTGTCCGCCGCTCGTAGTGGGCGTAGGGTTAGGAACTTGCGCCGCAACCAGCGCGCACCTTAGCAAGAAAGCCATACTTCGTCCCATAGGAACGGAATGTGAGTACGAAGTGGGCAGAAAACTCGAAAAAGAACTGAGGGAAGGCTTAGACAGCATAGGTATCGCGCCACTCGGATTCGGCGGCAAAAAAAGCGTGCTTACCGTCAACGTGGAATGCGCGGGGCATCATCCCGCGACGCTGGGAGTGGGAATTACCACCGGATGTTGGGCGACGAGAAGAGGAACGCTTAAAGTGGAGAACGATTTAAGTTTCTCTTATCCCACGCATACGGGCGTATAAGGAGGACGATATGAAAAAGGTACTTACAACCCCGATTAGTTACGAACAAATAAAAGATTTGAGAATAGGCGACACCGTGTATCTTACGGGAAAACTCGCTACTTGCCGCGACGCGGGACACAGGCGCGTAGTAAAAGAGGGCGTATATCCCGAAGATTTCGATTTTAAGGGCGGCGCGATTTTCCACGCGGGTCCGATCGTTCGGACGAACGATGACGGCAGTTACACGATGATTTCCATAGGACCCACGACGAGTAGAAGAATGGAGTCCGCGGAGAGCGAATTTATCGAGAAAACGGGCGTAAGGCTCGTTATCGGCAAGGGCGGAATGATGGATAAAACCGCCGAAGCGTGTAAAAAGTTCGGCGCGATTCACTGCGCGTTCCCCGGCGGTTGCGCGATAGTCGCCGCGGAAAGAGTAAAAAACACTTACGGCGTGGAATGGATGGATTTCGGTATGCCGGAGGCGTTATGGAAAATGGACGTGGAAATGTTCGGACCGCTTATCGTTTCCATCGACACGCAAGGCAATAATCTTTTCGAGAACAATAAAATGTTATATAAAGAAAGAGTGGCAAAACTCATAAATTAAGGCAAAAAATATATTTTGGGAGGGTAAGAAATGATTAAAACGTATGACGTAATCGTCGTAGGCGCCGGAAACGGCGGACTTATAGCGGCGGCGACGACGGCAAAGCACGGGTTAAAAACTTTGATTATAGAAAAGCATAATTTACCCGGCGGTTGCGCGTCGAGTTTCGTGCGCGGCAGATTCGAATTCGAGCCGTCTTTGCACGAGTTGTGTAGCGTGGGAAGCGCGGAGAATCCGTATACCATATATAAGTATTTCGATAATCTCGGCGCAAAAATAGATTGGCGGTACGAAAAGGACTGTTTCAGAGTGATTTGCACCGCGGAAGACGGATACGACGTGGTGGTACACGGCGGCAGACAAGGCTTTATCGACTCGCTCGAAGCAGTTGTTCCCGGGTCGAAAGAGAGTTTGGAAAAATTCTTCGCGCTCGGCGACGCGATAAGAGACGCCATGGCGTATATGGGTACGGTAAAGATACCCAACCCGATTACTTTGCTCGGTAAGCACGGCGATTTTATAAACGCCGGTTGCCACTCCGCCGAAGAGGTTATGCGGGCGATAGGTATGCCGCAAAAGACCATGGATATCATTAACACGTATTGGTGCTATCTGGGCGTTCCTACCGACGAACTCAACGCGATGCACTTTATAAGTATGGTAACGGACTATATAGATTTCGGCGCGGCGATGCCGAAAAACCGTTCTCACGAACTCTCGCTCGCATTGGAAAAAGTCATCAGAGATAACGGCGGCGACGTGTGGTACAATACCGAAGTTACGGGATTCTTGTTCGACGAAGAAAACGCGGTTTGCGGAGTGAAAATCGGCGATAAAGAAGTGCGCGCCAAGAAAGTTATCAGCAACGTAATACCCGATAACGTGTACAATATGATAGGCGATTACGATAAAATTCCCGAGCGTTGCGTAAAACTCGCCAACGCGAGAGAACTCGGCATGTCGGTAGTGACTTGTTATCTCGGACTCGATTGCACGAAAGAGGAACTCGGAATTAAAGACTATACCGTGTTCGTCACGAGCGACCGCAATCCAAGAAAACAATACGATGGCGTAAAGGACGGCAGTTTGTTTATCGTCAACTGTCTTAACGTCGTTATTCCCGACGCGACCGAAGCGGGAACTTGCACGCTTTTCTTCACGTTGCCGTTGTTTGTCAAAGATTTCCCCGCAGACCTTACCGAAAAGGAATACAAAAAGTGGAAGAACGCTTTTGTAGAGAAGTATATCGAAAGGTACGAAAAACTTATGGGAATAGATATTCGCAGTCATATAGAAGAGATAGCGATAGCCACGCCGGTAACGTTTGCAAGGTATTTAAGCACTCCCGCCGGCACGATTTACGGTTACGCTTCTCTCGGATGGGATAACGTGCTATTGCGTTCGGTATTCAAGTCTACGGGTCTTGACGGCGCGATAAAGAATCTTGAATTCTGCGGCGGACACGCAGAACTTGGCGACGGATACAGCAGCGCGTACAGTAGCGGCGACGCGAGCGCGAGAAAAGTCATAGCGGAACTGAGCGAGGAGGCGGACGATGAGTAAGAAAATAATTAAAGGTCTAAGTAAATGGGCGCTCGTAAAGGATTTTACGGCGAGAATCGGCAAAGTTAACGCCGCCGCGGATACGAAAGTTCCAGAACTCGATTCTTATCCGCAAAACATTCTGAAAGAACGTCTGCATCCCGACGTGCAACACCTTACGGTAGTAGAAATCATTCCTCACGGCAAGGACGTAAAAACGTTCGTTTTCGCGCCCGATAAAGAAGAAGGCACGGAAAGGTTAGGGTATTTTTCCGCAGGTCAATATATAGTCATATCGGTAAAAGTAGGAGAAGCGACGATAACAAGGCCCTACTCGCTTTCCTCTTCGCCCAAGGAATCTCTCGAAAACAAGTATTCGCTTACGATAAAAAGAGTCGGCGGAGGCTTATGCTCGGAATACGCATTGGACAACTGGACGATAGGCACGAAAGTACTCGCTTCGTCGGCAATGGGTACGTTCACTTACGAACCGCTCAGAGACGCGAAGCATATAGTGGGTATCGCCGGCGGTAGCGGCATAACTCCGTTTTTCTCCCTCGCCAAAGCGATTGCGGACGGCGACGAAGATTGCAGTCTGACGTTGCTTTACGGCAGCAGAACGAAGAGCGATATTCTTTTCTACGACGAGTTTGTCGAGATTATGAAGAAAACCGACAAATTTAAGTTAATTAACGTACTCAGTAACGAAGAAGCCGACGATTGCGAAAAAGGTTTCGTCACGGCGGAACTTATCGCTAAGTACGCGCCGAGCGGCGAATATTCGATATTCGTATGCGGACCGCAAGCGATGTACGATTTCGTAGACAAGGAAATAGCGAAACTCGGATTGAGAAGGAAGTTTATTCGTCACGAACTGTTCGGAGAGTATCATAATCCCGAGAAGAACGCCGATTATCCGCAAGAATTTGTAGGTAAGACCTTCAAAATAACGGTAAAAACTCGCGACGAGGAGAGGGTAATCGAAGCGAGCGCGAACGACACGCTTTTACGGGCGATGGAAAAGAACGGTATCGCCGCGCCGGCGGATTGTCGTAGCGGAGTGTGCGGTTTTTGTCACTCGAAACTCTTGGCGGGCGACGTTTACGTTCCCAAAACGGTAGACGGCAGACGACTTGCCGATTTCGAATACGGCTACGTTCATCCTTGCGTCACTTTCCCGATAAGCGACGTAAAGATAGAAGTTTTTCCGTTGTTAAAATAAAAAAAGGACCATAAAAATTCGACATAAATTGACAAGAAAAGACGTTTTAACCTAAAAAAACGTCTTTTTTTATACTCCGTTTACAAGAACGAGAAAAAAGTTCGAAATGTTTTGTTGACAATTTTCGGTAATCGTTGTAAAATAAACGAGTCTGAAGGGAGTAGTTATAATGTATCAGCCAACAATCGCGGAATATCCAAATTCCTGGCTATACACCAAGACGAGAGATTGGAACAAGACTTTTGACACTTTTATAAGTGTTGAAAGTCTTTTTTAATAAAAAAATAGACGGAGTGAGAAAAATGGTTTTTCACAATTCAAAGACGGAAGAGGTAATCGCAGAACTCGATACCTCGGTAAACGGACTGACGGAGAGCGAAGCGCGTAAGCGTTTGGAAGCGAACGGCAAAAACGAACTTGCCGGCAAGAAAAAGAAAAGTTTAATAAGAAAGTTCTTGGAGCAGTTCAAAGACGTAATGATAATAATGCTCATTTGCGCGGCGTTCGTGTCGGCGGGAGTGGCGATTTATCAGTATAAGACGGGCGCGAGCGACAACCTCATGGAACTCATCGACAGCGGCATAATTCTGATAATAGTCGTTTTTAACGCCGTGATGGGTTTGGTTCAGGAAAGCAAAGCGGAAGCCGCCATCGAAGCGTTGAAAAATATGAACAAGCCGTACTGCAAAGTTAAGCGCGACGGCACGCTCGTGAAGATTAAGAGCGAAGAACTCGTTTTAGGCGACGTCGTCATACTCGAAGCGGGCGATATCGTACCCGCCGATTTAAGGCTGACCGAGGCGGTGTCTTTACAAATCAGCGAAGCCGCGCTTACCGGCGAATCTCTGCCGAGCGAAAAGGACGCTTCCGCTATCGTGGAAGAGAACGCTCCGCTCGGGGATAGGAAGAACATGGCGTATTCGGGCGGTACCGTCGCTTACGGCAGAGGACAAGGCGTAGTCGTGGCGACCGGTATGAATACGGAAGTCGGCAAAATAGCGAAAATGCTTGCCGAAGCGGAAGACCAAGTCACGCCGCTACAAAAGCAACTCGACAAAACGGCGAAAGTTCTCAGCATAGCCGTGCTTATTATTTCGGTAATCATTTTTATTTGCGCGCTTATAAAGAACGGAACCGAGGCGCAGTCGGTAATAGATTCGTTTATGACCGTGGTAGCCATCGCGGTGGCGGCTATACCCGAGGGTTTGCCCGCGGTAGTCACGATAGTGCTGGCAATCGGCGTACAAAGAATGAGCAAAAAGAACGCGATAATAAGAAACTTGCCCGCAGTGGAAACTTTGGGAAGTTGCGAAGTTATTTGCACCGACAAGACGGGTACGCTTACGCTTAACCGCATGACGGTAAAACAGTTGTTTACCATTTCGGGCGGAAGAATCAAAGCGGAAGACTACGACGAGAACAACGATAGGAAACTGCTTACCGAAGCGATGGCGCTTTGTAACGACGCGATAGAAACCGACGAGGGTACGCTCAGCGGCGATCCGACCGAAACGGCGTTGGTGTTCTTTGCGGAAGAACACGGGTTCAATTACGCGAAGTTAAAGGCGGAAAACGCGCGCGTGGACGAAATACCTTTCGACAGTATAAGAAAGGCGATGACCACGATTAACGTGAATAACGGGCAAAAAACGGCGTACGTCAAGGGCGCGACCGATATGCTACTTAAAAAGTGTTCTTTTATTCTCGATAACGGCGAAGTAAGGAGTATAAACGAGTCGGACGTAGAAAAAATCAACGAAGCTAATCATTTAATGGCGAGTAACGCTTTGCGCGTACTCGGCGCGGCGATAAAGAAAGACTTGCCGTCGGACAAAGAAAAGTGGGAAGAAGACTTGATATTCGTGGGTTTGACGGGAATGATAGACCCGCCTCGTCCGGAAGTCAAAGAAGCGGTCGCGACTTGTCTTAAAGCGGGTATGAAACCGGTAATGATTACCGGCGACCATCCGGAAACCGCCGCCGCCATAGCGAAAGAAATCGGTTTGCTTACCGATGGCGGCAAAGTTATGCTCGGTAAAGAAGTAGACGAATTGTCCGACGAAGAGTTCTTGAAAATCTTGCCGGAATGTAGCGTTTTCGCGAGAGTCAGCCCCGAAAACAAGGTAAGAATAGTCAAGGGTTACAAGGCTCTCGGCAAAGTCGTGGCGATGACGGGCGACGGCGTGAACGACGCTCCGTCGATAAAGGAAGCGGATATCGGTATCGGCATGGGTATAACGGGCACGGACGTAAGCAAGGGCGCGTCCGATATGATTCTTGCCGACGATAACTTCGTTTCTATCGTGCATGCGGTGGAAGAGGGTAGGAAGATTTTCTCCAATATAAAGAAGACGATACAGTTCTTGCTCTCGTCGAACATAGCGGAAGTTTTGTGTTTGCTTATCGCCACGCTCGCGTTGCTCGATAAGGGCGAACAGTTCCTCACTCCCGTTATGATACTTTGGATAAACCTCGTTACCGACAGTTTCCCCGCGTTGGCGCTCGGTACGGAGTCGGCGGAAAACGACGTTATGAACTACCCGCCGCGTAAGTCGGGTTCGAGTTTGTTCTCGGGAAAAACCGGCATAAATATCTTGGTTCAAGGCGCAATGCAAACGCTCATCGTCTTGTCAATCTACTGTATAGGCGAGTTCGCGCTTAACTTCACGCAAGTACAAGCGTCCACAATGGCGTTTATCGCGCTCGGCTTCGTAAAACTCACGCACAGTTTCAATATGCGTTCGCAAACGGGTACGCTGTTTAATAAGAAGATTTTCTCCAATAAGTGGGTAAACGGCGCGGTATTGTTAGGCTGCGGATTGATGCTCCTCGTTACGCTCGTTCCTCCGATTGCCGAAGTGTTCGGTTGCGCGTCGGTCGATTGGCGCGGCTGGCTCGTGTCCGTAGGCTTGTCGTTGGCGATTATACCTATGGTAGAAATTCAAAAACTCATCGAAAGAATAATCGAAAAAAAGAAGAAACGTTAAAAAACGTTAAACATCACTTGACTTTATCGTTGTAAAGCGTTAAACTGATAAAGTAAAGAAGAGGTGCGGATATGACCAAGGTTTTCGATAATGCCGAACTGCTTATAAAATCGATAGTGGCGGTTAAGAACGAAGAAGAGTGTAAGACTTTTTTGGAAGACTTAATGACGGCTAACGAGATTATAGACTTGTCGCAACGTATTCTCGTGGCGAAACTGTTAAAGGAAAAGAAGTCTTACGTCGATATCGGCGCAGAAACCGGCGCGTCCACGGCGACCATATCGCGCGTAAATAGGTGTCTGGCTTACGGTAACGGCGGCTACGATATGATTCTCGACAAAATCGAAAGCGACAAAAAACAATGAAAGGAGGGAAGCGATTCCCTTGTAATAAATCTCCCAATAAAAGAAAGCGTAACCTATGTATATAAAATGTATATAAAAGGCTACGCTTTTTTTTTATTCGGTGCCAAACGTTCGTCGGGTACTTATAGCAGTCGGAAAGGCTTTTCCTTTGTGCTAATGCGTACTGTTAACCGCCGAAGCACCGACTTACAAGGAAGCCGTTACGTACCTTACGGCTTGTTATCTAAGTTCGCAAGGCGTTCCCCCTTACTGTATCCCCCTAAGGGGAAAATACAAAAAGCGTCGTTTTCGTATTTTCGTATTATACCGTAAATCTTTTTCTTTTTTTTAGATAATAGTTTATACGCGGCTATACGTTTATAAAAATACACGGTCAATTCGCGAAAATTGGGTGAAGCGTCACACGCTTCCGGTGCCAAACGTTCGTCGGGTACTTATAGCAGTCGGAAAGGCTTTTCCTTTGTGCTAATGCGCGCTGTTAACCGCCGAAGCGCCGACTTACAAGGAAGCCGTTACGTACCTTACGGCTTATTATCTAAGTTCGTAAGGCTTTCCCCCTTACTATATCCCCCTAAGGGGAAATTGTGAAAAGTGTCATTTCCACAATTTCGTATTATACCGTAAATCTTTTTTTTTAGATAATAGTTTATACGCGGCTATACGCTTATTAAAATACACGGTTAATTCGCGAAAATTGGGTGAAGCGTCACACGCTTCCGCAAAACTGCGATGCAACGTGCGTACGTTGCAAAAGCGTCGTTTTCGTATTTTCGTATTATACCGTAATTTTTTTGTTTTTTAGATAATAGTTTATACGCGGCTATATGCTTAAATAAATACAAAAGCCTATTCGCGAAGATTGGATGCAACGTCACACGTTGCCGTCACACGCTTCTGCCGGTGGCAGATATATAAAAAAACCTTGCAAGCAAGTTTTTTCGCTTGTATAATATAAAGGAGAGGTAATTGTTGGAAGAAAACAAAAAGTATAAAATCTTTATAAGTTACGGGCATGATTATACGGAAGAAGCCAAGATGTTTGCGCAAACGCTAGCCGGCGCCGGGTACGACGTATGGATAGACTTCGCGGGTATCGAGGCGGGGTCGGATTGGCGCGAAAGAATCACCGCAGCCATTATGGAAAGCGACTACTTCGTGGCGTTGTTTTCTAAGTATGGGTTACGAAAAGGCGGAGTTTGTTTAGACGAACTCGCAATTGCCGTCAGTCATAACAGAAACAACATTTGTCCCGTCGCGTTAGAAAAAGGCGTGGAATATCTTGCGCCCTCGTCGGTTGCCGCAAAGCAGTTTTTCGATATGACGGAGTGGCGTGAGAAGAAAGGCGACGACTTCGACGCGTGGTATAAAGAAAAAACGAGCGTTTTCTTAAACGAGTGCTTGCGTAGACCCGCGCAGTACGAGAAACGTTTGAGTTCGTTAAAGTCGAGGCTACGTTTTACCGACGCGTTTTCGCGAGAAAGTTTCGATATAGGCAAAGAGTTTTGGAAGCGGGTTTGGCTGGACGAAAAAATAGAGGAGTGGCTCGGTAGCGAAAAGAATATTTGCCTTTTGGAAGGGTTTCCGGGGTTCGGGAAGTCGTGCTACTGCTCGGAGTTTTCCCATTTCGATTCGCGTGCTTGCGGACTGATTTTTTGCGACAAGTACGTAGGAAAAAACGACGGCGCGTATAAGTTGATACGCGAAACGAGTTTTGCGTTTGCGGTAAGAATACCGTCGTTCGCGATGCGGCTCGATATGCTTCTTAACGACGCCGCGGCGGCGAAAGAATTCGACACGTTAGAAGAGGCTTTCGACTTTTTCATACTCGAACCTATGCGTATAATAGACGGCAATATGGAGGACGCGCTTGTCATAATCGACGGCGTGGATATGTTCTATAAGAACGGCGAAAACGCCGTATTGGACGTTTTTTGTAAGAAAGCCTGCGATTTGCCGCGGTTTGCGAGGATTATGCTTACCGCGCGAAAAACAGCGATAGAGATACGCGCCGATTCGGAAACGTATAAGGTTACCGTCGCGCCCGACGATAAGAACGTTTTTTCGGATATAGAAGAATATTTAGCGAACACGCTTAAAGAGGTCGTTGCCGCGCCGAGAGAAGCGGAACGAATCGGCATGGAGATAGCGAGGCGCGCGCAAGGCTCGTTTTTGTATGCTTCCGCGGTGGGGAACGGGATAAAAAACGGCAGCATATCGTTAGAGGACGCGTCTTCTTTACCGAGTAAAGTCGCGGACGTGTATTTCGGCTGGATGAAAAAACTCGTTTCTCCCGAAACTTACGGAAAAAAATACGTGGATATACTTTCCGTTCTCGTCGCGTTGGAAAACCCGCCGATAGAACTTATCAAGAACGCGCTCGGCATCAAGCGTTCGGAATTATTCGAAGCGTTACGCGATTTATCCGTACTACTGGTAAAAAACACCGACAAATTCGGCAATACGTGCGTAAGTTTTTACTCGGACTCGTTCGCCGAGTGGATAAGCGACGAGAACGCCGCCGGAGCATACGCCGTTTTTTGCGAGGACGGCTTGATTACCGTGGCGGACTACTTTTCCGAAGCGGCGGAAGACGAAGAACTTACCGATTACGATTATACGAAAGCGGTATCCGTTTTGCGTAGGATAGGCAAGAGAAAACGCGCCGTTAATTTCGCTCGCAACGAGGAATTTTTACAAGGTTCGCTAAAACTCGCGAGAAAACTCCAAGGCAAGCCCGATTTTTACGAGGAATGGAACGAAATTCTCGACGGTTTAATGTATTTGACGGATTTCATAGACGATAACGAAAAGTTGCTTGCCGAAACGGTTTGTTGTAAAGCGCGCGGAGAGTTCGTTTGCGGCAATCTTTCGGGATGCGAAAAAATTTACGAAGAAAATCGCGATTTAATCGAAAAACACGCTCCGGAACGCGACTTGCTCGATTACGAGTATATCGGCGGTACTATATTCGATTACGTGGGAAAACGCGAAAAGTCGTTGGAAGCGTTCAGGCGGTTGTTAGCGATGTCCGAGGGTAAATATCCCGATTATTATGTGAAAGCGCTTGCGGGAATTATTTGGAACGACCACTTTAACGACCTTGCGGACGGCTTAAAAAAACTCTCTATTATAAATTTAGACGAGTGCGACGCGGACAGCGTTATGCAAGCGGAATTGGTGTCCGCGCGGACGCTTTTATCGGCGGGCAGAATAGGCGAAGCGCTCGAAAAGTACGAAAAAGTGTTTAGCGGCAATACCGACGCGTTATGGAAATTCGATATCGTGTCGCGGAAGAATCAAATGCTTGCCATCGAATCGATAGTGGCGGCATACGATAGCGGCGATTACGCGCTCGCCGTACGTTACGGAGAAAAAATACGCGAGAATTTAGGCGGAGCGGGCGGAATACCCGAGTGTTACTGCTTGTCTTGGCTTTCGCTTTCTTACAATAAAACGGGCGATACGAAAAAAGCGGACGAACTGTTGTCGCAAGCGGAAAGAGTTTACGAAACGTCGTGCGGCGGTTCGCTATGGTTAAAAGCGCATTTGACGAGTATGCAAGCGAGTTATATGTTGCGTAACGGCGATTTGGCGGGCAGTATAGAGGCGTTTAAGCGCGTAGAGGAAATATCGGAAGAAACCGACGACGCATGGGTGCGCGGCGACGCTTGTTTTTCGATTATTACCGAGGGATACTTGTTAGGCGTTGACGCCGACCCGGACGGCAAGTATAAAAACACGTTGTTCGCGCTCGCGGCTTCGACGGGATTACCGCACTTGAAATATAAAGCGGAAGTCTGGAAACTTTTATCCGCTCCCGCTAACGAGGCGGCGCAAAGAATAAGCGAGTTTTACGAAACGCCTTCGTTGCCGAGCGTCAGCCCCGAGTATATAAAGAAACTGATAGATAAAAAGAATTCGGAAATAAAATAAGAATTATCGGAGAAAAGACTTATGAATTATGCGATTGACCATTGCGAACCGTTTGACGGAAAAAAAGAAAATATCTGGATGAAATCGGAGCATGTCGGTAGGTACCTTTTTGCGGCGGACTATTTTCGTTCCGTCGGCGCGAAGAAGATAATCGACGTGGCGTGCGCGGAAGGGTTCGGCTCGGAAATACTTTATAAAAGCGGTTTTTCGGTGTACGGCGCGGATATAAACGAAGAATACTTAGAGTCGGCAAGAAAGAGATGCGGCGGGTATTTTGTTAAATGCGATTTAGAAAAAGAGAACCTTCCGTCGGAGTTTTTACACGCGGACGGCGCGGTGTGTTTCGAAACGATAGAACACCTTAACGAAAGCGAGCCGCTTATTAACAATCTTTATCGCGCGCTTAACGAAAACGCAACTTTGCTTTTGTCTTTTCCCAACGCCGTATTTGAAAAAGTTCGGGAAAACGGCGTTAATTACGACCCGTTCCATAAGCGTATTTATACTCCCGAGGAGATGTTGAAAATAGTAAACAAGGCGGGATTTACGTTGGTTGAAGAGTACGGGCAATGCGTTTGCAACGATTTTTACGCGAAAGAAAGAGCGGCGGTAAAGCGCGGCGACCTTACGCAAGAAGAATTCGACGAGTTGTTTTATTACGATAAGAACTCGATTACCGCTATGGCGAAAGTTATCGGGTATCCCGACCAAGTCCGCACGCGCGACGGTTATTCGATAATTTGGGTATTGAAAAAGTAAAGAAACTAATTAGGTAAGTCGCTCGTTAGGGGCGCGGATTCGGTTTTTGTAGATATATCGGGCAATTCTTCGCCGGGCGTAGAGTTGCCTTTATTTTTCTTCTCGGTAAAGAGCAGTTTCAATAAAACCGGGGTTAGGAACGAGGAAATAATGATTATCATCACCACGAACGGCATAATCTTCGGGGATATCATTTTGTTGTCGATACCTTTTTGCGCGCAAATGAGCAGAACTTCCGCTCTGACCATCATACCCACGCCGATGGCGAGCGAGTCTTTAATATTGAATTTGCAAATCAGCGCGCCGCCGCCGCAACCGATAACTTTACCGATAAGTCCGGCGAAAATGTAACACACGCCGAAAAGAATCATATTGCCGTCCATACCCGAGAACGAGGTTGACACCCCGATATTGGCGAAGAAAACCGGCAAGAAGAACAAATTGAGATGGTCGCAAGTATGGTCGACGTCGTAAGTTAAATCCATACCCGACAGCATAAGTCCCGCAAAGTACGCGCCCGTGATGTCGGCAACGCCGCAAAAACGCTCCGCAAGGTAAGCGTATACGAACGATAACGAGATGCCGAGTACGGCGATGAGCGATTTCGAGGGGAACTTTTTATGAATGAGTTTGAAAAGGTATCTGAAACCGATTCCCGCCGGGATAGCGACGACGAAGAAGAAAAGCGTTTTTAGAAGAACTTTCCAAGGGCTTTCCGCGCCGCCCGACAAGCCGATAATGAAACTAAGTAAGATAACGCCTATGATATCGTCGAGAATGGCGGCGGTTACTATCGCGGTACCCGCTTTTCCGTTGAGTTTGCCGAGTTCTTTTAACGACGCTACGGTTACGCTGACCGAGGTGGCGGTTAAAACCACACCGTAGAAGAGGTTGGACATAACTTGAGTTTTCGTCATACCGACAAGACCGCCGTTAAATAAGCCCGCCACGACGAAACCGAGCGCCAGCGGCACGATAACGCCGAGCATGGTTATTATTATCGAAGCGACGCCCGTGGATTTTACGGTTTTTAAGTCCGTGCCCAGTCCTGCGGAGAACATTATGAAAATTACGCCGATTTTGGCAAAGAACGATAAACCCTCTTTGGTAAACGGGGTAAGAATCGTTTGATTGGGAATATAATTTATCAAACCTACAAGTATTCCCGCGAGCAACATTCCCACGACTTTGGGAAGTTTGATTTTATCGCAAACTCTGCAAAGAAGTTTGGAAAAAACGAGTATCATCGCGAGCGGAAGAAGTATTTGGAAATAAGACATTTGTTACACCCTCATAATGGTCACAACGTTCTTAGCGGCGTAATCAATGTCGTATCGGAACTATCTGACGTATATTTTCCGAAGAGTTCTCCGAAAACGCATATATTATATAATATGAGAAAACCTATGTCAAACGTTTATATTTAAGTAAGAGGTCTTTGTCGGCGTTGCTCACTCTAAACGAATCGTGGCATTTTTGTACCGCTTTGTTTACGATAAAGTCGTTAAGCCGACCCGACTCGAAGCAAAGCAAGGTTTCTGCGCGGCGTTTAATGAAACAGTCGCAAATCAGCCATGCGGCAGCCATATTCACGTAGTATTCTTTTTCTTCGGATAATGACTCGACGAAGTTAAGTATATACGCGATGTTTTCTTCGTCTACGAGCGGAAAAAGCATATCTACGCTTATTCTTCGCGCGAAAGTTCGGGGGTCGCAAGCGAGTTTTTGTTGTAGACCGAGAAATTTAGGTTTATTCTTTTTCCATATACCGAAAGAAAGCGTATCGCAAGTCGCCCAGTTGTCTATATGCGCAATCAGCATATAGAGGTATTTTTCGAATTCGTCGAAGTCTTTTAGCGAAGATATAAGTTTAGCGTTAAGCATGGTGTTTTCGTGATACTCGCATAGGTCCAGGTCGAGGAAGGAAAGGACGTTACCCGCTTTAATTTGTTTGCTTAGCGCGGTAATCTCTTCGGCGCGGAGCGCGAGCAACGGCATCGAGGTGTTCACGATACGCCTTGTCCATTCGATTTTGTCCGCGCGCGCCATACTTAAGAGAAGTCTGTTAAAATCTTCTCCGTCTTTTTTAGTCCATATCTGTTTGTTTAAGTCGATCATAGCGTAATTATGGTAATACGAAGAGTATTTTTTGTCAAGTTTGAAGCAACGTACGCGCGGCAACGTGTGACGGCAACGCCCGCGCGTTGCATCGGAAGCGTGTGACGCTTCACCCAGCAACGTACGCGCGTTGCATCGCAGTTACGCGAAAAAACCGTATACTTTAATAAGCGTATAGTCGCGTATAAACTATAATCTAAAAAAACAAAAAAAGGTTAACGGTATAATACGAAAATACGAAAACGACGCTTTTGCAACGTACGCACGTTGCATCGCAGTTTCGCGA
>CAKRAY010000019.1 GCA_934296355.1 uncultured Clostridia bacterium | reverse complement strand
GATAATAAGTTTCGTAGGTTGCGTTTTACTGTTCGTCGAGTTCTTATTAAGGAAACAAATAAACACGCTTTTAGCGGGTGATCTCGCCGTTTTGGGCGTAGTATTGCTCGCGCCGCCGCTTATGATTGCCGGGTTCGGCACGGGCGTACTGTATTCGATGCCGCTCGCTTTGGTCGGCGACGTCGTGGTAATTCAAAAAGCGTTGACGGGCGAGGATAAAACGGGAACGTACGCGGGCGTAATGACTTTTTGCTATAAAGCGGGGCAAGGTATCGTCACCACGGTATCGACTTCTTTGTTAAGCGCGATCGGGTTCGTGAGCGGAGCGGCGACACAAACGGAAAAAGCAAGTTCGGGAATAGGCTGGATACTTTGCGTGGGCGTGATAGTGTTTGTGGGCGCGGGAATATTCATTTTCTCGCGTTTGAAACTCGACAAAAAGAAAATAGAGGAAACGCTGGCGCGACAAAACAATACCGTAAGCGCGCCGAGCGAGGAATAAAGTAATTATTCTACTTATTGAGCGTATTAACTCCGTCTATGATATCTTCATAGGCGGAGTTGTTTTTTAGACTTTCGAGAGTTTTCGCGCGCGAGTCTTTAACTAGATTATCGGTGGCTTTTACGTCCTTATTATCTTGCAAATAATATCCGACGTCGTAGACCGATTCGTCGGCTTCGAAGAACGCGACGTCTTCTATATAGTAGGTTATATTCGACGATAGGACTGCATGGCCGATTTTGTTATTCAAATATCCGAATTCGTCGCAAAGTCCGACTACGCCGCCGTAGCGAGAAGATTTCCTGCGAGTTACTTCGTTCTCGGCGCGAGTTACTTCGTTTGCGGCGTAAGAATTATTGATAATAGCCGAGTAAGAAACGCCGGTTTCGGTAGTAAGACTACGATTGTATCCCGCAACACCGCCGATGAAATGAACGTTTGAATCGACTTCTTCTATAATCTTGCCTTCGGAAACGCAACGAGTGACATGCGCGATAGCGGACATAACGATATTGTTGCCAACGATGCCGCCGACGTATGCAAGGTCGTCGCTTTTAACGTATAAACTGCCGTAATTGACGGAATTAGCGACGACGCGATAATTATCTCCGGCAATGCCGCCGATCGCTTGCTCTCCGACGTATTCCGACCGAAGGGTCGATTTATTCAAACAGTTTACGATTTGAGAATAATTGTGGTTCATTCCTATGATACCGCCTAAACTCAAAGTTTGTTCGTCGGTTCCGCTTTTCCCGGAAATCGCGATTTTCTTGCTTTTTGAAAGACATTCGGAAACGGCTATATTGCTTCCGTAACCCGCGATACCGCCGCAAACCACGGTCGAACCCTCTACCGAACCGTTTATAACGGCGGTAGAATTACAAGAAGACAGCGTAGTCGACATAAAACCGGGGAAGTCGGTACTTCTGGAGAAAGCGATGATACCGCCCGCAAAAACCTCGTTATATTCGTAGTTTTCGCCCGTTTGCGTGTAAGAAATTTCTCCGTCGGAGGTATTGCCGTGAATCTTTCCGTCGGAAACGCAAGCGACTATTCCCGCCGTAAAAATCTTGCCTTGGTCAACGGTAGAGGACAATTTTCCGCTATTTGCGGACGACAATACCGAGCCGGCGTACTTATAGTAGAGGTTGTTTCCCGCGATACCCGCAGTTTCGACTCTGGCGAAAACGCCGCTTGCTTCAATATTCGCTTCGTTATTACAAGAATCGATAACGCCGTAGTTATCTTGCGTAATGCCGCTCGCTCTTACGTAGCGAAGGGTATTATCGTTAGTTTTCGGCGCGTTGCTACTCACTTTAAGCGCGCCTTTGTTCTCGCATTTTTTTATCGTGTTTGCATTGGTTACGGCGATACCCGCTACAAGCGGCGACCAGCCGTCGAAGGAAGAAACTTGAGTAATGCTTGCGGAATTAACGCATCCTACGACGCTCGAATAGTTAAAGTTAACCGTTCCGCTTACGTCCATGGTGTCAGCGTTTATCGTTCCGGTAGTTTCGCAATAGGAGATTGTGCCGGTGTTTAATGCGGCGAACGCGCTGAAACAAGAGTTCGCTTTTACCGCGCCGCTAAGGGATAGGTCAAGATGCGCCACGCTGTTTTTTATCGTGCCGGAGTTATAGTAAGTCATGCCGCTTAAAGTAACGTACGTTTTTTTGTTGACGTCGTTATAAACGTCGTCAAGCGAACTTTGGGCGTCCGAAGTCGGCTCTTTAAGAACCGAAGTCGTGATTTTGCCGTTAACCTTAATAGTGACGTTATCGAGCGTGCCGGCGTTCTCGTCGCATAGCAAGGAGGTGGCTTCGGTAACGCTTAAATCGATTTCGCCGAAGTCGAAAGTGACATCTTTAATCGTGCCGTCGATTTTTTTGAATAGGGGATAGGTATTCGTCTTTACCGCGACTACGTTTTTGTTGCCGTTAATTTTACAAGACGAGGTCGCTATCGTTTCGGACACGGTTAGGACTGAACCGGCGGACAAGTTATACGTGTTTTTACTTTTGAAAGTAACTTCTTTTATTTCGCTTACGGTAACGGTAATCGGGGTCGAGTCGTCAGACGGGTCGTTCGGATTATTTCCCGACGGAATGAACGGGTAAAAAACGTTGACCACGAACGGGGTGCTTATACATAAGCAAACAATGAGGAATGAGCCGAGCGCGCCGATAAGAATTTTCTTCTTTTCTCCCTTGGTAAGAGGGCGTTTTTCGGCGAGGATTAAGTCGCCGTCGTATTTGACGTCCAGGTCGTATTTAATTCTGTATATCTTTTTGAGATTGGCTTTTATCGTCGGATTTTTTTTCGCGAGCGCGTAAGCCTTTTTTAGGTCCTTGCTTTTGTCGAGAATCATCATCATTTCCAACGGAGAAACGACGGTTCCGTCCGGGTAGAGCCTTATACATTTAGACGCTTTTTTGATGAAAAGAACGTAGGAAGGAACGTCTTCGGGTAAAAACTTGTATTCGTCTACGGTAAGGAGCGAGGAGAAGTATTTTTTTATTATTTTCTTCGAGTTATACAAATATAGTAGGCTAAGCACGGGAAAACGCCCGTAGCAAAAGGTTCCTACGTCAGAAGTTTTATATAACTCTTCGAACGACTTTAAGTCGTCTTTTTTTATTGCTTGTAAAACTGCTTTTTCCATTAAAGTATTTATGTTTTTTGAATGCTACTTTTTTATTTTAACCTTACGAGCAACCGCCCATTTATCGAGAACGGCGAATATATACTCTTCGTTGACGGCGTCGTTTTGCACGGAATTTTTAATGAACTCGTTGGTGGCGCGGTTGCTTTCCAACAAACTTTGCATCGTTTTCGCTTGAAGTTTCATAAGTTCCGCCGCTTCGTCGCAAGAAGATTGCAGCGAGTTTAATTTCTTTTCGTTGTTTTGTAAAACGCCTACGACGTCCTTGTTGATGAAGTCGCCGACCTTTTCGAGGTTTTTGGTGTAGGTTTCTACCGTGCGTTGTAAATCTCTGACGTTATACGACGATTTTCGTTCCGCTATCGCCGCGTCGAGGCGGGCGATTTGTTCTTCCGCTTTTTCGTCGAGTTCGTCGATTAAACGTAATTTTTCGTCGATTTTAGAGAATTTTTCCATCAAGGCGTTGACGTTTTTCGCGTACTTGTCGCTGCCTTGAATAAACTGTTCTATTCTTTCCGACAGCATCGCGCTTTCCTTGGCTTGATTGGTAAGGATATCGTAAACCTTATTTATGTTACGCTTCGTTTCGCCGCCGAAAGCGTTCTCCAATCTGACAATATCTTCGTTAATCGCGTCGTAAGAATCCGCGAGCGCGGATAAACTCTCTTGCAAAGGGATAAGTACGTTACGATACGATAAAAACGCGTCGATAAGTTCTTGCATTTCCGTTTTTTCTGCCATTATTAAACCTTCCTTTTTTATTTTTTTCGGAGCGAGGCGGGCGTTTCGATTTCTTATGAAACATATTTTGTTCTTTGGACAAAATAGTTTTTTTCAATAAAAACAATCCTTATTTTTTGCGGTGTAAAGTAATGCGCCCGTTACGTTCCGTGATCTTTGAGTATACGCTTTTTTGCGTAGCGTTGAGTTTCTCGCTTTCTTCTCTTAAAACGCCGAGAATAACGTTTTTTGCGGTGGGATTATCGGCTACGTACGGATAGAAACCGACTATTTCCGCGTCGAGCGCGTCTTGTTTACCTTCGCACGCGTCGAGTAAGTATATAAGTTTTTCGTCGCCCGACATTACGAACATTTTTCTCGCTTCGCGGGTAAAACCGTTTTTCCAGTATTCCACGCCCGCTTCTCTGTATTTACCGTAACGCAAAAACGTTTCCGCAACGTAGATTTTGACGAGTTCGCGTTTGACGAGGAAAGCGTCGCCGAGGCGTTCGGCGGTAAAGCGCGCGTTGTCGTACTGTCCGAGCGAAACGAATTCGTCCACTCTTTTAAGCAGTTCTTCGTCGGTGACGGCGACTTTTCCTGCGGCTTCGATGAGTAAAGCCAAAGCCTTATCGCCGTTTTTCTTGGAGAACCCGTTGTTTATGGTTTCGTTGAAGCAGTCGGGCAATTTGCTTTCGAGTACGAATAAGTTTTGCTTCGCGCGGGAAACCGCCACGTAGAAGAGGTTAAAGTAGTATCTGAAAACCGAATTTTCGTCGGCGGTTTTACGATTTACGCGGATTCGTTTTAGTCTTTCCCACTTGTCGAAGTCGGTGGAAAGCACGTTGTATAAAAGTACGGTGTTACGTTCCAAGCCCTTTATTTCCGAAACGGTAAGCGTTTCTACCGCGGGCAAGAGTTTTCTCACGTACTCTTTGACTTTGATATTGGATACGATTACGGTAAGGTCGCCCGGTTTTTCGGCGGCGACTTTTTCCAAAAAGCCTTTTTCGTTAACGTAAACGGTTTCCGTAGGCAAGTCGTTTTTTACGCTTTCTCCTTTCAAGACGAAACTGTGCGTGCCGAAAATAGTCTTGTTCAGATCGCCGAGCAAGTCGATAATTTCGGCTATTGCTTGCGAGTTACGATAATTGTGTTTCAGTTCTGATACGAGGGTGTACTCTTTGTCGTACATTAAGCCTTTGAGATAGGCGAAACTGAAATAGGACGGGTTAATCATTTGCAAAGCGTCGCCCACGCAGAACATTTTCATGGCGAGCGAGCGAATGAATACCAAGTTTATTTGCGTGAAGTCTTGCACTTCGTCGATAACGGCGAGAGAGTATTTCTCTCCGTCGTAAGTAGACAGCATTTTTCGCGATACCGTGTTGTTGTCTTCGTAACCGTTTTTTTCCATAAACTTACGATAATCGACGGCTAACGAGTATATAGCGTCGCATTCCGTTTCCGAAAAACTACCTTTTCGCATGGCGATATATTCGGTTTTAGAAATTACGTTTTGTCCGGCGTAGCCGAAAATCATACCGTAAATCTCTTTGTATATGAGTTCGGGCGCGATATGCTTGACTTTTTCCAGCGGACCGCGAGAACGCGCATGGGCGTCGCCATCGAAAAACGAGTTTATGAAAAATCTTTCGTCGGCAATCTTAGGCCGCGAAGGGTCGAAGTCTTCTATAAGTTTATAATCGACTTTTTCGCGTAGATAGCGGTCGATTTGCTTGATTTTCGCCGCGATTTGTTTTTCTTCGGCAACGTCGAAGTTTATTCCGAGGTAGTTTTCCGTCGCTTTTTGCTTGTCTTTACCTACGAAAACGACGTTACCACTTTCGAGAGAGTCTACGAAAGTCGAGATTCTGTTTCTGAACGCTTCCACGCGGTTTTTGGTGTCTACGAGCAAGCCTCGTGAATAAGTAGTATATAGAGTTTTGCCGTAATAATTTCTACAAGCGCAAAATATGATTTTGTCTATGCAAACGTTGGTTTTACCGCTACCCGCCACGCCTTGCACGAGCATATTGCGATTTTCCGTTTCCACAATCGTCTTTTGTTTGGCGTTTAAGAGGGGAAAATCGACGCTCTTTCCGCCGCCGACCGCGTAAACTTTAAGAAAGTCGCTTTCCGGTACGTTTTCCCTTATTTCGGTCAGTTTTACGGAAAAACTGTCTGAAGAAAGGTATTCGCGCAGGGAAGAATCGTTGTTTTTTACCGCCTTGTCCGTGCATACGAACTTATAAAAAATCACGTCTTTTTCTCCGACCATGTCGTTAGTTACGCTCTTGCCGAATCGGAAGAACGCGGAAAATCTATCGTTGCGGAACATATATCCGAGCGACAAACTTTCGTCGTAAATATCGTCGAAGTTGAGTATGACCGCCTCACCGAGTTTAAGTAAAAAATCGTCCGTGAAGTTGAACTTTTTTGCATTACGAATGACGCGTTCGGTCTTGAAAATACGCGCGAAGTCGCTGATTACGAGGTTCTTATTGCTTATTGTCAGTCTTAATTCTTTTTTTATCATAGGAGCAGTAACTTGTTTATGTAGTCTTTGAACGTTTCGCCGCTAAACGGAAAGGAAAAACGCTCCGTAATGCGCGCGTCCTTAAAGCAGTTTTCGTTCAAGTCGACGGTAAAGTAGTTTTGTTTCGATTGTTCGATTTTTAGCGGCTTTATTTTTTTTATATAGTCTTCCTCGGCGTTTTTTTTGACGAGCGCGATTATATTCTTGCGCGCGCGTTCCTTATTCATGAGTTGCGAACGTTCGTCCTGGCAAGTCGTGGTAATTCCGGTCGGGATATGCGTTACGCGTACGGCGGTTTCCACTTTGTTGACGTTTTGTCCGCCCGCGCCGCTCGAATGGAATAAAGTGAAGCGTAAATCTTCGTCGCTTACGGAAACTTCTTTTTTCGATTCGTAGGTAAAGAGTGAAAACTTTTCGCTTTTTCCGCCTTTAAGCGCAACGCGATAAACGCCGCTGAGTTTAAGCATAATTTTTTTTGCGTTTTCGCCCGAACAAAAGAAGATTTTCGAGCCGGGTTCGGTTTCGGTAAAACCGCCCGCAAAGTATCCGTTAAGGGAGGAGATTAACGTGTTCGCCGTTTCGTTGCGTCCGGAATAAGCAAATTCGCATACGCAGTCTTCGAGAGCGGAAGAGCGCAACTTTACGGCGATTTCTTCGCCTAGCTCGGATATATGATTTTCCAGCGCGGAGATTTCCTCTTCAAACAACGCTCTTTCTTCCGGGGAAGCGACCGAAAAAGCACTTTGCAGTTTTTCCCGCTCGGTTATCGCCGTTTCGTAACGGTCAAAAAGAGATTTTATGGGAAGCAACCCGTTACGCTCGGATAACAGTTTTTTATAATATTTTTCGTCCGCTTGTATTTCGGGGTAGCAAAGAAGCGACTCGATTTCGTCGAGACGATTAAGATTCTTCTCTATTGCGGTTTTCAAAGCGTAATCTAAATACATTTTCCTCTTGTATCGAAAAAGACGAATTTTTTTTATATTATACCATAAGTTTATATTTATACAGTAAATAATAACCTAGATATTTGAATTTACACTGAATATTTTTACATATTTTCATATCGGCATGTGTTCGATTATAAAAATCATTGAAAAAATAAGAAAAAAGTTGTATAATTACTCCTAAACTAATCGGAGCGGGATAGGCGCGTTGATTTCTTGCGAAAACCGAGCGGCAACGTGTGACGTTGCATCCATTTTTAACTAATATTCAGACCAACTGCGATGCAACGCGCGGCGGTGCTTTTGCGGCGTAAAAGAACGCGCATGAGCGAACATAAACAAATCGGAGAAAAATATATGTACGACGTTATTATTATCGGCGGCGGAGCGAGCGGCTTGACGCTCGCCAACGTTTTGAAAAACCGCGGAAAAAAGTTCATCGTTTTAGAAAAAGAGGATAGGGTCGGTAAGAAAATTCTCGTTACCGGCAACGGTAAATGCAATATGTCGAACGCCGTAATGAACGCGAGTTTTTATAATAACGAATTCGTAAAGAACGTATTGGATATTGACGTAATTTCCTATTTTAAGGCTCTCGGCTTAGTCACTAAGGTTACCGAAAATCGCATTTATCCGTACAGCGAGAGCGCGACGAACGTGGTCAACGTTTTGCGAAAAAACATAGAAGACGAACTGCGTTGCGGACAAGAAGTAACGCGTATAGAAAGGACTGCCGAAGGGTTTAAGGTCGGCGGTTTGCTTACCAAAAACGTCGCTTTATGCACGGGAAGCAACGCGACGAAAGGCACGGCTTCGTATAATTTGTTTAAGCCGTTCGGACACGAAAGGACCAAACTCGTTCCGTCGATCGCGCCGCTTGTTACCGACGTAAAGTACACGAAAGGGCTTGCGGGAGTCAGGTTCAAGGCGGAGTTAAGTCTGTACGAACGCGGAGAAAAAATCGCCGCCCGCAAAGGGGAAGTTTTATTTAAGGAAAACGGACTGAGCGGCATAGTGAGTATGGAACTTTCATCCTTTATAGCGCGCCGAGGCGGGGGCGACGGCTTCACGATAGGAATCGACTTCATACCCGAATACGATATCGAGTACTTGGAAGAATTTTTTAAGCGCGAAGAGCCTACGGCTTTTTTACCTAAGGGCATCGCGCTCGCCGCGTTAAAGCAATCCGGCGACAGGAATATCTCGCTTGCTCGTTGCGTAAAAAACTTTACGGTCGAGAACGTAAAAGTCGGCGATACGAAAAACGCTCAAGTGATTTGCGGCGGACTGAGAACGGACGAGTTCGACGAGAATTTACAAAGCAAACTTTGTCCCGGACTATACGCGCTCGGAGAGGTTTTGGACGTAGACGGGGAGTGCGGCGGATATAACTTGCACTTCGCTTTCGCGTGCGGAATAAAGGTAGGGGAGAGTATATGATTAAGGTTGATTTCAGCGTTGCGGTCACGGATAACACGCCGCTCGACTTGCTTATAAGAGAAAAATTCGCCGCGAAAAACGTTCGCAATACGACGATTTTGAAGAAGAGCGTAGACGCGCGCAAAAAGAACGACGTGAGGTACAATATGCGCGTCGCGTTCGATTGCGACAACGAAAACTTTATACTCAGAAAGGGCGCGCAAAAGTACGAAAAGGACGAACGCACGCTTGAAAAACTATGCGAAGGAAAGCGTTATCGCGGTCGACCGGTAATCGTGGGAGCGGGTCCGAGCGGACTCTTTACCGCATTGGTTTTCAGTTATGTCGGCGCAAAACCGCTTATAATAGAGCAAGGGGAAAAAGTAGAAGACAGGCAAAAAACCGTCGATAAGTTTTTTAAGACTTTAACCCTTGATACGAGTAGTAACGTGCAGTTCGGCGAGGGCGGCGCGGGTACTTTTTCCGACGGAAAACTCAATACGAACGTACATAACGAATACGTAGATTTGGCAATAAAAGAATTCGTAAAATACGGCGCGCCGCAAGAAATCGCGTACCTTGCAAAACCGCATATAGGCACGGATAATCTTATAGAAGTGGTAAAAAACATTCGCGAGAAAATCATCTCGCTGGGCGGCGAATTTATGTTCGGCGAGAAGTTGACGGACTTCAGGACGCGCTCGGGAACGGTAAGCGAAGCGGTCACGGATAAGGGAACGTACGAATGTGACGGACTGTTCTTATGCATAGGTCACTCCTCGCGCGATACTTTCGAAATGCTTTACGACAAAGGCGTAGTTATGGTTCCGAAAACGTTCAGTATGGGAGTACGTATCGAACACTTACGCAGTGAAATTAACTTTTCTCAATACGGCGGTTTCGCAAAGAGTATGTCTGCCGCCGACTATAAACTCGCCGCGCCTACAAGCACGGGGAGAAGCCTTTATACATTTTGTATGTGTCCCGGCGGCAGGGTAGTGAATTCAAGTTCGGAAAATGGCGAAGTATGCGTCAACGGAATGAGTTATTTCGCGAGAAACGACGTTAATTCCAACAGCGCGATTTTGGTAAACGTAGACGAAAAAGACTTCGGTTCTAATCCGTTAGACGGAATGTATTTTCAGCGTAAATACGAAAAACTTTGTTATGAACAAAGCAACAGTTTTCGACCCGTAGTTCAACTTTACGGAGATTTGAAAAACGATAGGATTTCTTCTAAAATCGGCGATATCGCGCCGAGCGTGGAAAGCGGTTTTTGCTTCGGTTCGCTTAGAGAATGTTTACCGAATATCGTTACCGAAACCATACTTTCGGGTATGGAAATTTTCGGTAGAAAAATTAAAGGTTTCGACCGTCCGGACGCCGTTTTTACCGGCATTGAAGCGAGAAGCAGTTCTCCGATAAGAATAATCCGCGACGAAAGGTGCGTTTCGTCTACCAAGGGTTTATATCCGCTCGGAGAGGGCGCGGGGTACGCTGGGGGAATCACTTCTTCCGCGATAGACGGTATGCGTTGCGCGCTGTCTTTAATCGAGTAATATTCGAGTTTCCGAATTCTTTTTTTAGACTCTTTTTCAGACTTTCGACGAAGTCTTTTAATTGCGTATTGCAAATCTACGCGTGTAATGATATAATATAAAAAAATATTATTTTTAGGAGGCGCGTGTGTTCGTAGTTAATAAAGCGAGAACGAGATTTTTCGGGTTTGCCGTTTTTTTCGTCTGCGTTATTTGCTTGACGATCGCTTTATGCGCGGCGTTTAGTCGCGGAACTTCTTCGGGCGTCGTCTCCGCAGCGTTTGCCGAGGGCGGGGAAACCGCGATTACCGAGAAGACGAATTTCGGATTTACGCGCATAGATAATCACTCTTACGGCAAGTACGATTTCAAGCAACTGCTCGGTCAGATTTTCGCCGAAGACGCTTCGATAAGCGGCGAAGCGACCGTAAACTGGCTTTATAACGGCGAAAATTTAGACGTTTCTTCTTTGCGCTATCCCGAACCCGGGAATTACTCGGTTAAAGTCGTTTTGCCCGAAACGGCGAGTTACTACGCGTCTACGTTCGAGGACGAGTTTACGGTAACCAAGGCTAAATACGCGGGAGAACTGACTTTCGCCTCTTTCTCGACGATAAAAGTAAGTTATACGGGTATGCAAGCCGTTTTCGACGAACCTACGCCGAGCAACGCGGACGAACTTACTAATGCGGGGTATGTTTGGACTTACTCGTATTCGGCGGAAGACAGAACGAATTGCGGTACCTACGTTCAAACGGTAACCGCGACTTCGGCGCGCTACGCCGATTTAACGAAAGAGCGTAACGCCGTCGTGCAAAAAGTCGATTTGATGATAAAAGTTTCCGACGTTTCCTTAGGTTATAACCAGGAAATTCCCGATTCGATGCTGAAAATAGAAACGGTAAGCGGCGCGGTGGGCGCGGACGAAGGAAAAACGTTCTACGAAATAGTCGCTTGGGAATACGGCGAGAGCGAACTTAAAAAAAGATTTTACACCGACTATAAAAAAGGGGACGCGCCCAAAGATTACGATTTGTCGTTCACGTTAAAAAGCACGACTAATTACAATCTCGTTTGCGAAAGCGGCGTTATCACGGTCGGACTCGGAAAACTCGACCTAAGCGGGGTAAACTTTTCGGATCGAGAACTCGTTTATAACGGCAAAGAACAAAAAATCACGGCGAGCGGCATACCGTCCGGCGCGACCGCCGTTTATAGAAACAATACCTTTACCGACGCGGGAGAGTATATCGCCGAGGTTACTTTAAGCAAGACCTATTACGAAAACGAGGTTCTTACCGCGCGCGTCACGGTAAAAAAACGTACGATAAACATAAGCGTTTCGAGTAAAACCGTAGATTACGGATACGCGTTTAATACGAAAGATTTTACTTTTTCGCATTGCGGCTTGCTCGAAACGGACGATTTCGGCTTGGTTACGGAAAACGTTACTTTTTCGCTTGTCGTAGCCGGAGCGAGCGACGGAACGGTTCTCGACGCCGGCAAATATGCCGTAAACTGCGTTATCGGCGGCAAAGAACCCAAAAATTACGATTTCTCCGCGTCAGATGGCGCGCTTATCGTAAAAAAAGTTTCGCTTACGAACGTTTACGTCAACGGCAAGAGCGAGAATACCGATTTTGACAGCCGCGCGGTAGAATACGACGGAACCGACCGCGCGATGAAGATTACCTACTTCGAGCAAAAAGGCTTGGAAGCAAATATCGTCTATAAAATCGTGAAAAAGGACGGAACGAGCGTTACGATGGCGAAAGACGTGGGCGAGTACAAGATTACCGCGACCGTCACTCCGCTCGGAACGTTGGCGAAAAACTACCTTGAAACCGAGTACGTTTCTTGGGTGGAAGTCACGCTTATAAACACGGCGATTATCGCGGAAGACAAAGAGTTTTTCTATGCGCCTACCGCCTCCGGCAGCGTGGACTACGCTACCGAAGCCTACGTTTCATACACGGCGCAAGGCATACCCGAGGGCGGTAAGGTAGAACTTATTTGCAAGAAGAACGGAATAACGGTTCCCGCCAACGTAGCGGGCAAGTACGACGTGGTTTTGAAGTATACGGGCGACGGAAACTATTCTTCTTGCGAAACGAGAATAACGCTTACGGTAAAACCGATAGGGGTAAGACTCGTGATTGACAAAGATTACGTTTATAAGGCGAGCGCGGTTACGCCGGATATAATATCGAAGACTTTCGTTGCGGGCGAAGAGATTTTAGAGGGCGAATATTATGTTTTGAGCGACGAAAACGTGGCGTTTTCCTATAAAATGGTCGTTTATGCGGGCGATTCTCGCAAGGAACAAAACGTAAATTCCATGATTTCGGCGGGAACGTACGTCGTCAACGCCAAGAGTAAAGACGCTAATTACGAGATACTCGCTTTTAACGAGGAGATAATCATCGCCAAATGCAAGGCGAATATTTCTATAGGCGAGTTGACCGTTCCGTACGGCGCGAAAGGGGCGATAACGCGCGGAGAAGACGAGTTCTATTTCGATAAGAGTTATATCGTTTTCAGAAATTGCTACGTTGACGCTACGGACAGAAAAACGGAAATCAGGTTCACGCTGGGTAACGGCGAGAAGTTCGCGCAACCGGGCGAATACGCCGATTTATCGTTGTTTACGAACGATAACTACGATTTCACGTTGACGGGCGTCAACAAAGTCGTTATTACCAAGAGAAAATTGACGGCGATGTGGTCCGCCGAGGGCATGGGCGAAGATTCTAACGGGTTTACCGCGCCGTATGCGGGAAAAGATTTATCGGATTTCGTTACGTTCGTTTTGGAAGGCTTTGCCGAGGGCGAGGACGCTAATGCGGTAAAAACCGAACTCGCTATATGGAAGGGCGCGGAAAAAACGCCGGCGTATCACGTAGGTACGTACTTATATAGGCTGACCTTACAAAGCGCGCCGTACTACGAACTCGATTCTTCCACGTCCGCAAAACAACTTACCATAACGAAAATCACGTTGAAAGCGACGGTGAGCAACGCGGAGATTATGCAAAAAGAACCGTTTTCTTCCATACCGATATTTTTTAACGGGCTTGTCGGAGAAGATTTCGGCAAGGACAGATACGAGTTAAGCGGATATCGATGTAAGTTAATATGCGCATATAACGAAAACTCGCCCGTGGGGAGCAAGTTCGACGTCGGCGCGGAAATAGAACTTACCGATTACGTCGTTCCCGCGGAGTACGTAACCAAAGGCGTTCTGACCGTCGTCGCCGGATATCCCGATTACGTTTTCGGGGACAAAACTTTCGTTTACGACGGCGGCGTGAAGCGTATAGAAGTGCCGAACGTTCAAGAAGGAACGACCGTTACTTACGCGAATAACGACAAAATTAAGGTCGGAGAATACACGGTTTACGCGACGATAACGTATCCGTCCGGCAGACTGAGTTATCTCAGCGCGAAACTTACGATAACCAAGGCTACCGCGACCGTGGTTTGCCCGGAGATAAAAACGGTTTATAAACCAGGTTCGAAACCGGGCGACCCGTACGCCGACGGAGCGAAAACTTATCTCGGCAACGAAGACAACGCCGTTCCGGGCAAGTTTTATTATGAAAGCGATTACGCAATAGTCCCGGGCGTCAACGAGTTTTGGTGCGTATTCGTTCCCGACGACGATTATAACTTTGCGAGAACGAGGTTTAAGCGAAAAATAACCTCGTACGCGATAGACGGTTCGGCGTTCGTTTTCGGCGGAGAATACGAACTCGACGAGGAAGGGCGATACGAATTGACTAACGGTTCGATAACGATAAGCCTTAACGCGAGCGGAAACGACGATTTTGCGGAAAGACTGACTATCGCAAAGAACGGCGTCGCGTCGAAGGTTCTTATCATAAACGCCGAGGGCGAATACACGTTAAGCGTGCTTTGTGACGGAAAAACGGTTTATTCAATGAAAATCATCGCGGTTTTGCCTAAAAAATCGGAAGACCAAGAAATAAAAGTAAATTACGAAATGCTCGACGTCGTCGGCGTCGAATTCGCAGGGGAAAACGTAAAAATCTTCGAAGGCGCGGTTATGAAACTTAAAACCGAGTACAAGAACGAATACGCGTTGTACGTTAACGGCGAGTTAATAAATAACGAGTACGTCGTACCCGCGGACGTAACGAAAATAACGTTGGTAATTAAGAACTTACGCCTCGGCGTGGGAATGTATTCGGAAACGTTCGAAGTGGAGCGCGACGGGCAAAATTCGGACGGTAACGGCGGAAACGACCCGAACGGAGCGATAAACCAAGGCGGGTTCAAAACGTACTATTACTATATCATCGGCGGGGTGGCGGGCGCAATCGCCATAATCGTAGTCGTGGTAGTCGTAATGATTAAGCGAAGATAAAAGTCGAAAAAGGAATGATATAAAGGAGAATGACAATGAAAAGAAAATTGCCGTTAATAGCTTTAGCCGTGTTGTTTGCGGCGTTGTGCGCCGTTTTGACGTCGTGCAGTTTCATATTCGGAAACAAAGAGGATTCGGATAAAGTAACGCCGACCATAGCCGCAATCGAAGCGACGAAAGCGAAGGACGGGTTCGAAACGAGCCGAGAATACCTTTTCAATCAGAACTGCAATGGTTCGATGGCGGTCGACGGAGGAGAGTCTTACTATATCATAGTAAGATACAACAATCCGAGTAAGTTTAACGTCACCAAACTGAAAATAAACGGTCAGACGATAACCGAGAAGGACTTCGACAAAACGAAATCTACGAAAGAGGCGACGTACATAAAGTACACGGTCGACGACGCCGCAGCCACGGAAAGACTTAATTACACCGTGGAAAGCGCGTTTTATACCGACGGAACGAGTTCGCCGAGAATGCGTTGGAGTTCTAACGTGGCGGACGCGGACAAAACCATAACGGTATCCGTAAAACCTATGTTCACGTTGACGCTCGATTATCAGAACGCCGATAAACGCGTGGCGGCAATGGGCGATTCGACCAAGAACACGGTGGAAACAAAAACGGGCGTTTATTACAACACGCAGCTTAACTATTCCGGCGTAGTGACAGCCGATTTTAACGGCGATTCGGACTATACCATGCCCGTTAAACCCGGCGGCTGGATATTCGTCGGTTGGTATACGCAACCCGGCGGTAAGGGCGAACTCGTTACCGCGGACGACACTTACTTTTTCTGGGCGAATATTACTTTATACGCGCATTACGAACGTATGTTCGAGTTGGAAGTAGTCGAACTCGAAACGCCTATTATCTATTCGTATACGCAAAACGGCAGGAATAACGACAAGAGTTTTACATCCGGCGTGGTGGTAAAAAATAAAGATTTTAAGAATAACGAGTACACGCATTATCCCGTTTTGACGATTCCCGATACGGTAACGATAGAAAACATTACCGTTACCGAAAAAGAAAACAACGCAGGACTTCCGTCTTATATCGCTTCGGTATCGGCTACCGAATACCCGGTGGTAAAAATCGGCAACGAAGCGTTCGCGGCGTTCAGCACGCTGAAAACCGTTACGATCGGTAAGTTTATCGAAGAAATCGGCTACAGAGCGTTCGGAAATTGCAAAAAACTCAGCGTGTTTAACTTCTCGCAAGAAGCGGTTTTGAAGTACATAGGCGACTACGCGTTCGAATCGACCGAAGCGCTCGGAATCTCCCCGGCGTTCACTTTGCCCGACACCATAGAGTATCTCGGCAACTTCGCTTTCCGTTACAGCGGTTGGACTAACGTAAGAAACAAAGAATCCACGGCTTCCGGCGGCGAGTCGGGATTGAGAGTAAGGGCGAATTGGAAGTTCATCGGCTACAAATGCTTCTTCGGCACGGGTTTTGCCGAAGTCGTTTTCGACCCCGGTTGTCACTTCGAAGGACAAATCGATACCGAAACGGGCGGCGAGATAGAGAGTTCTAAGGGTTATACGACGATAAGAAAGGAAGAAAACCTTATCGGCGCGAGTTTGTTCGCGTGTTGCAAACGGCTTAACAACGTGCAACTTCTCGTCGACTCCGGCGAGGCGAACGGACTTAACATAATTCCCGACGCGTGCTTCGACTTGTTCAGCTGGACGGACAGTTCGGTTAAAATAGAGCACGTTACGTTCAGCGAAGGTTTGACCTATATCGGCGAAAGAGCGTTCTTTTACCAAGAAAATATAAGAGAGTTAAAATTCCCCAAGAGTTTGCAAGAAATCGACGTAGAAGCGTTTTATAACGCGAGAAGCGTAGAAAGCATCGATTTTAACGGAGTGGAAAGTCAACTTACGACGTTGCACTCGAGTTGTTTCGGCAACCTCGTAAAAATCGACTCGGTAGAAATCACTTCCGAAGTGTTCTCTAAATACGGCTCGGGCGTGTTCCGCGGTTGCGACAGAATGAAATGCGTAATTTTCAGCAATATCAAATCGATTCCCACGGGTTACAAGTCGAGCGACCCCGAAAGTAAGAAAGAAGTCGTAGTAGGTCACGTTCAATCCGACTTCTTGTACGCTACCGGCGAGGCGGGCGAAACCGGCGAAGTAAGCGGCGACGTGAAGATGACCTATTCTTCGCCGCTCAGAGTTTTCTGTCCTTCCGCAAAAATCAGAGTCAGCGACGGCGGAGAGGAAAAGGAAATGACTATGGTAGACGCGTTCAAAGAAGAATTGAAACGCGGTAAAGAAGTCAGAGGCGGCGGAGTTTCTTCGGGAACGAGCGCGTTCAGCAGTTCGGTTTTCGTTCATCCCAAGGAACTCATTAAAGACTACGAATACGTAGACCCGACCGACGCAAGCAAGAAGATAAAAGTAACCGTCGCCATACAAGAACTTTACATTGTGGCGGATAAAAAAATGACCACCGCGAAGAAAGGCTATTCGCTGGTTTATTGGTCGGAAAGAAGCAAAAACATAGTTTTACCGACGAGTAACGACCTCGGTATAGGACAACCCGTTATCGAAGTAGCGATGTACGCGATACCTTCGAGCGTGGAAACGCTTTACGTTCCTTCCTCTTACACGAGATTCGAACACGACGCGTTTAACGCTTGTACGAGACTCAACGAGATTACCTTTGAAAACCCGGATACGCTCGAATATATCGGCAATTACGCGTTTTTCGGCACGGCGTTAAGTTCGTTCACCGCGGGCGAAGGCTTGAAAGCGATAGGAGATTACGCGTTCCGTAACTGTAAACTGCTTAAATGGGTAGATTTGAAACAATCTCTGATTACCAACCTTTACAAGGGCGGTACGAAAAAACTCGACCTCGCCAAGTACGACTACGAAGTCGAAGACAACGATAAAGACTGGAATAACTATTTAGGCTACGGCGCGTTCCAAGGCTGCACGGCATTGCAATGGGTTTATTTGCCCGACGATATTCAAAGATTATGTACCGCTACTTTCGACGGTTGCAAAGCGTTGAGGACCTTGATTATTCCGTCGAAAAACGTTTCTACCGAAACCGACACAAAGAGCGACGAATGTTTCTATCAATACAATACGCCCAACACGGTATTCGATTCGAGAACGGTGCATTTACTGGACATATACGTTCCTAACGAAGGCAATTTGCTCGAAAGACACAAAAAGATTTGGGATAGGAACTACAACTATATCGACAAAGCGCCGTCTCATCC
>CAKRAY010000018.1 GCA_934296355.1 uncultured Clostridia bacterium | reverse complement strand
TCGTAAACGAACGCTTTCAGTACGGGCGCGGGCGTTTCGGCGTAAATCGCCGCGATTTTAGCGGAAACGGATTCTTTCACATAAAAAATCAGTTGCGGCGGTTCCTCAACGTAAAAACTTCTTTTATCTATACTGCCGAAAAAATCTTCCGCCGTAAAAACCGTTTCTTCGCCGTTTTTTATCGTAAAAAAAGTTTTAGACGCGTCGGAAACGAGCCGTTTCCCGAGTTCATTCGTTCCGTCGCAATCTCTCACGCGAAAAGTCATTACGAGCGCGCCGTTTTTCGTTTCGTACTCTTCTTGTCCGTTTACTTTTTCGTCAAAAACGCAGTAATCGTTCGCCGTATAAACGTGACGAATCGAAGAATAAATCTCGCTTATCGACGCGCCTTGCGGAACTTCGGTAGAATAAACGACTTCTCTCAAAGCGTATGCGCCGCTATCTTTATATTTCGCTTCCGACTTGTCCGAATAATAGTCTTGACATAAATGTTTTCCGACCGCAAAGTCCGCGGTCTTCCGAAAACTAAACGCGCCGCGATTTAAGTACCCGACGTAAAACGGCTCCGCTTCCCCGGAATCGGCGTTTATTCGTCCTTTAAGGAAAATTTGTCCCCAACCGTTTCCGCTCGAAACGCTACCGTGATTGCCGTCGCTGTCACGCCATTGCGACCTATTATTCTTAAACTCTATCCACTTGTCCGTTTTCGCTCCGTCTTCGTAAAAATAGTATTTTCCGACATCTTCCCGATTTACATAAACCTCGCACGAACAAAGCAATACGCCGAGTATCGCGATAAGTACGCAAATTATGATTTTTTTCATCGGCTCCTCCCGAATTAGATTGCCAATCGCATAACAAAATTCATATCCGTATTTTTATTTATTACACAATAAAAATGTTCTACCGCGCGATAAGACACGCCGTCCAAATCCGATAATTGCTCTAAAATAAATTGTAAGTATTCTTTGCTCGTAGCCATTTTTTATCCCTTATTTTATATAATATCGCTTGTCTTGCCGAAAAACCGTACGAATAATGCTTCGTCGCGTCGGAATCCGCCAACGCCGCGTACAACGATTCGTAATCTTCTTCGGTCATTTCTCTAAGGATTAACCTGTCGGTTTCTAAAATCATTTTTTCAAATTATTTCCCAAACGAAAGTCGCGCTGTCGCTCGCTTTAATATCGTCGGGTTCGATTTCGATATTCGCCGCGCTCGCCATAACTTTGGTCATACGCCTACTTTCCACTCTGTACTCGGTGGGAGAGCAAACGTTCGTTTCGCCCCAACTGTAATTTACGGACAAAAGTTCGCCGCGTCTTACGCCCGAAGCGGCGCAAAGAATATCCGCTTTTTCTTTAGCGTTACGCGCCGCGACTTGCAATAACTCGTTACCGACGGCGGTCGGGTCCTTAACCGTGAAAGATACCGAAAACTCCGGCTTGGCAAGGCAAGCGGACATCGCCGCAAGCGCGCACGACAACCGTTTCATATCCAAGTCGAACTCCACCGCCAAATTGTGTACGCAAACGTACTCTTTAAGCACCCGCTTATAGTTCCCGTCGCTTACTTTTACGTTCTCGTAATTCGTACCGACGTTAAAACTCTTTGTCTTTACGGCTTTCTTTTCGAAGCCGATTTCTTGAAGCGACTTGTCGAGAGCGTTTATCCGCTCCGCGGCAACCGCCATCGTTTTATCATACTCTTTTTCTCGCGTTTCGAGCCTTATCGAAATCGCAATCAAATCGGGTTTTACCGAAACTTGCCCCGTTCCAGTAACCGTAATCGTTTTTGTCATAACGCGCGCCTCCTAATATTTTTCATTCTTTAACAATACAAGTGAAAAAGTTTGCTTGCAAGGACTTTTTCACAACCTATTTCAACAGAAACGGCGGAAAAGCCGATAAAAATCAATAATCCGCAAACGAGCGTTACTATAAGGTGTCGTAACCACTTCGGCGCTTTGGGATTGTTGATAAAATCCGCTAAAAAAGGTTCCGTAATACTCCTTCGTTTCGTTGCTCGGCTATTTTGCAAGTCGTAATATTGTGATTATACCACGATTATCGTATTCGGGCAAGACCTCGCTTATCGCCTCGTCAACGAAAACATACGAACAAACCGTATCTATCTTTTATAAAAAAGAGGAAACGCTATGCGTTCCCTCCGAAATATCGCGCTTTTTACATTCGATTTTAAGTAAAAACTATGCGATATAATAATTAAAAAAGCAACTTTTTTCCTTACTTCGTAGTTTTTAATGAAAACACAAAAAAAGCATATAAACCGCGCTTATTTTTTACGCTTTATCGTATTAACAATCTAAGCCGTACATACTTATTGCGCTACTTAACGTGTATTCCGTCGCGTCTAAATACGGTAAATATTTATTATAGTAATATGATTCGCAATCGGAATCAACCTTACAGTATACGTAAAATTTATTTCTCGTATATGCCCCGAATCCGTTCTTCGCATACACGTCGACTAAAATTATATACTTGTGATTCGCGTCTTTCGCAGCAACTTCCGTACTATTAAACTTTGCGGAAAAAGGGTCTTTGAGCGCGTCTTTTATAATGCTCTTCGCCGCGACGATTGCATAACTGTCAAATGACGACTCGCTTGGCGTTCCGTCATAGAAAAAAATAGACATTATAACATTGAGTAAACCAAGGACAAACAACACGCCCACTACGATAAGAACTATCTTCCCCTTTTTACTTAGCCTCTTTTTCTTTACTGTTCCAACCGCGCCGTTACTCTCATATTGCGAATCTCGATAAGACATATCGCTTTCTTTCGCGCTTCCGTTCCCGTCATTCGTAATATAACTCGTTTCACTCGGCAAATGTGAACCGCAAAATGCGCAAAATTTGCTCCTTGGGTTATTGTATCGCCCACAATTCCTACACCTTACTTCTTCCATTTTTGTTCTTCTCCTTCATGCTCGCATAAACGCAACGCATTTTTATGCGTTATCTCAAGAATTATACTGCAATTTGCGGTAATTGTCAATACTGCAAAATGCGGTTTGTTATAATACATAAAAAAATAGAGAGTTATATGGCATACTATCGTATTCGGGAATTGCGTGAAGAAAGAGGGTTGAAGCAAAAAGAACTTGCCCATATTTTGCACTGCTCGCAACAAGTATACAGTAATTACGAACTCGGACAAAGGGATATTCCCACCGATATTCTCATTGCTCTATCCTCGTTTTACGAAGTGTCGGTAGACTATATTCTTAACATAAGCGACTGTCCGAATATAAGATAAAAACGCCTTTTTCGGCGTTTTTTGTTTGCTTTTTTATTTTTTAGCCAAGCGTTGCTTTGGCTTTTTTATTGTTAATCTTCGCTATTTACGTTTTCCGGTATCGCCACGGCACACGGTACTCTGCCGGCGCAAAAAACGTAACTCGCCTTTCTATAACCCGCGTCCGGAAAGAACCGTTTATAAGAATCGAGCGTATACTCTCGTTCGAAATCCGCGCCCGCCGTGGCAACGTAAATCACGCCGCCGACCAGTATCGCCAAACGAGTTTTGCGGTACTGCGCTTTTATTTGTAAATACGAAGCGCGAACGGTAAAATATCCGAGCGACATTCCGCGCAGTCCCGTTGCGAGCAGTAACGGAAACGCCAACTTTCCCACGTTCCGTTAAGATACGCTTCTCTTATAAACAAGCCGCTATCGTTCGGACTTGCGGGAATCACGCTTAAACAAAGGTCCCCGACAAGCATTAGCAACGCGACGATCGCTCCGAACAAGGCGATAATCTATATCTTTTCAACTCTCTAATTTTCATTCGACGGTCATCGACTATTTAATAGAATTATCGGTTTCGCCTATATGGTAGCACACCTCTATCGTTTTTTTCAACAATCTAATACGTATCGTAACGATACGCCGACGCGTATTTTTTTGTCAATAAAAATCAGCCCGTCTTTAATGCGCTCGTCCTATTATGAAAACCGGTTCAACCGTACCGAATCTCTTTGAATTTCTAGTCCGCGTCGGTGGAATCGTCATCGTCGTCGTTGTCGATAATATGCAGCCGTCTGAAGATTGCTTCCTGTCTTCTTCTGAGTTCTTCGACGCTTATTTCGTCCTCGTCTTCGTCATCCTCGTCTTCGTCTTCTTCGTCGTCCTCGTCATAGTCGTCCTCGTCGTCATAGTCGTCCTCGTCATCCTCATAATCATTGTCTTTTTCTTCGTCGTCGTTTTCTTCGTCGTCGGTAAAACTTAACCGTCTGAGAATTTCTTCTTTTCTTTTTCTAAGTTCTTCGCGTTTTTGTTCGATACGCTCTTCCAAACTTATTTCGACGTTTTCTTCATCGTTTTTTTCTTCGATAAGCCTATACTTTATCCCGCCGACATACTCGATTTTTCTTTTTCTTTCAAGTTTTCCCAGTATATCTCTGCACACCGCATAAGAAACCGAAAGCGCGTTTTGTAACGCGGGAGCTTCGATTACTTTATTTGCGCTGAAGTTTTCAAGCGCTCTTGTAACGAGTTTTGTATCGAGATTCTTGACGTCTTCGTATTTATATTTTACCATAATAACCTCCTTAAAGGTAGTTTTTTTGCCCCGAACGCGTTTTTATGCGCCCGGGGCGTTTCCTTAATACCGTCTTCTTATATGCGCATAGTCGTACTTATACTTTTTGTCATACGGATTTATAGGACATATATATTCGCGCATATCGGACTGAGGAAGATTTTTCATTTCGTCTAAGTTATAGTAGCGTTCCAGCTTGGAAAACAATACGTAACCGCTGTTGGCCTCCGTAATAAGGCACTCTCCCTCATCCATATGGGAAAGTATGCTCCTCGGCACGGCGGGTATGGTTTCGGCAATGTACTGATTCATGCTTTTGCCCGAACCGTTGAGCGACGAAACGGGAGCTACGCGCGTTATTTTGCCGCATTCGTTAGAGAACATATCGAGCGTTTCGGGATTATTCGACCCCATAAAAACGTGCATATTAAGATTGTCTCTTATTATTTTAGCGGTGTCCGCGCCGTAAACGCTGTCGAGTTGCGCGTAACTTTGCAAAATCAAAATAAAGAAAATGTTGCGACCCGCGCATGCGCTAATCGTCGTTTCAAAATCCATGAGTTGCGGGAAATTACCGAATTCGTCGAGGATAAAATAGAACGGCGAATCCAGTTTGCCGCATTTGTTCATGTCGGCTTGCTCTATAAGATAACGATACGCGTCCTTAACGAACAAGGATACTACTTTGTAGTGAGTTTTTATCTCGTCGCGATAGTTGATAAATACCGCCGTATGCCCGTTGACCAGTTCTCTCATGTCGAAAGAGTTGCAGCTCATTATGGTACGCAACGCGCTTTCCTTAAATGCGCTTAACTTAGAATTCAACGTCGATATTACGCACGCCGCAGTATTTCTTGCGTTAACCAATAAAATATTGTGCGCCGATTGACGAGCTTTGGAAGCGACGCTTCTGTCTCTGAAGTAACCCCCGTCGTCAAATCCGTCGCCATCGACTTTTACTTGCAGCATAAGCGTAAATACCGTATTTAACGAGAACGTATCTTCGGTAATTCTATTACTTCCGTTAGTACTGTCTTCGAGCATAGCCCACATGAAAGCTTTCAAAAGTTCTCTGGCGCTGTCTTCCCAATACGGGTCATCGTTATGGGGAATCGTAGGCACTATAAGCATGCATATATTGCTTATTTCGTTATCCACGTCGCCGAGCATCCTATCTCTTACGCTTTCGATTGTCTCGTCAAGCGTCTTCTGGTTGTCGTAAATAACGCCGCGAAGACGATTTCTATACCCGTTGTCGGTCTTAACGAGTTCAACCTCGTCTTCAACGCGCATAGCGGCTTTATACATGCGGAAGATATTCGTAAGCGGGTTCCAACATTCGCTATGCTGTGAGGAACGAAAGTTAAGAACTCTTATTTTATAACCTTGTTGCTTGAGAAACTCCGCCGTTTGGCGATAGACTTCGCCTTTGGGATCGGATATTACCATGCTTTTCTTTGCCTTTTGCGTAGCGAAAGAAACAACCGTAGGAATAACATAACTCGTTGTTTTACCCAAACGAGTAGCGGCGATTACCGCAACGTGGTTTTCGCGCGTGGAATATATTTGCTTGAGTTTTCCGTCGATAAAAAGATTCCCTTTTAACGCGCCGTTAACCGCGTTTTTAGATAAATTCTCGTAGTTAAATCTATTCGGAAGATTCCCTATTTCGGGATCGGTATAGTGTATTATGCGAGTATTCTCATATCCTTGTATGATGCGATCTTGTATTTTCATTTTTTTACGCCTCCAAAGCCGAATTTTATGTTTCCGTTTATTTCGGAAAGAAATTCTCCGAGCATTTCCGAAGAAACGGTTATATTGGTTCTCTTACGATTTGCTTGCAAAACCTTATCGAGTAAAAGTATCGCCGCGTCGATAGGCTCTTCGCAAAGCCTTCTTTCGGCGTCCGCGTCGATTATTACGTCGGACATTTTATAACGAGCGGTTTTTTCGCGCAAAGCGTACTCGAGAAGTTTATGTTTTTCCTCTTCGCTTACGGGCGCAACCGTGACAACGTCACAATACATACGTAAAGCGGCGGCATTCTTTGCGTCACATACGCATATCGGCAGAATCGCGCCCATATCGACGACGGTATTGGGAGCGGCAAGGAAAAATCTTGCGCGTTTTTCGCTCTGTATGAAGTTCTTAACCGCGTTAAGCGCCTCGCTCGACACTTCTCCTTTTATATGGAGCACATAGATATTTTGTTTATCTTCGTCGCAAGAACGAATAAAAACGTTATTTACGGCAGGTTCAACGTCATGCGGAGTTAAGTCCGCAACCTCTATCTTTACGACGCGCGCCGACGGGAACGCCGAGCAAATTCTTTCGATATAAAGGTTGCGAAGATACTCGGACTCTGAAGTTATGCACAACGGGTGAAAGTTCTTATCGAATCTGAGATCCGCGTTGGCGATATTGTTGCCGATTTGGCGTTCTTCTTTAACGCGTTCGACGGGAAGTTTTAACGCCGAAGAATCGAATTCTATTTCGGCTTTCGCAAGATTAAGAGGAAGGTTGATAAATTCGCTTATCGCTTTTCCTTCTTTAGACCCTATTGCGTTTATTTTGTCCTTATATTCGATAATACGACTATAAATAAAACGCGCATGATTAGGAGAATATCTCCTCGCGTCGAGTTTGTCCTCGCTAAACGCCGCCGCGATAAGAACGGCTTCTCGTTCTACGCAAGGGTTGTCTAAACCATAAGCCTTGCTTACCGAAGTAATAATTCTTTCTAACGGGGTATCGCGCATAACGGTATATATACGATTAAAGTTAATACGGCGATTGTCGCTGTCGTAATATAACGCAAGCAGTATGCCCTCGAAACTGTTCCATTTTGCCGCGCGCTCTAACAATTTAAGACCGACCGTTTTGTTTTGCCAAGAATAAAGCCCTTCGCAATGCAAAAATCCGAGCGTACACAAAGCCATAATCAATCCTCTGTTGGCATTGTCCATAAGAAGATTGCATACTGCGGTATTCGTGATATCGATCTCGAAAGCAGACTCGTCTCTACCGAGCTCCTTCGCGTCTTTGAGCGCTTGACCTTTTATGGTAATTAACTCAACTAACTCGTCCGGGATAACGTTCTTGACGCCCGCAAGTTCGGAGTATTCTTTAATACGACAAACTCTCTCGTAATCAGAATAAGTTTTAATATCCGAAACTTCTTCCCTTTGCGTCATTTCGAATAACTTTTTCTTATCTTTTTCGGATAAAAGAAAAACTTTATAGAGTTTGTCGAAGACGACGCGTTCGTCGTTTAAGGAACGTCCGACAAACGTATCTACGAGAAAATATAATCTAAAAAACATTTGCGTTAATTGTTGCATCTTTCGCCTCCTTTTGCCTTGTTGCCGCCGGATATTACAACGTCGATAAGACCGTATTCCAAAGCTTCTTCCGCGGTCATGATATAATCGCGATCGGTGTCGTTACTAATGGTTTCGATAGACTTACCGGTGTTATCTGCAAGAATTCGGTTGAGCCTATCCCTCATCTTTTTGATATGGTCGGCTGCGATAATAATATCGGAAGCCTGTCCGCTCGCTCCGCCGATAGGCTGGTGAATAAGTATTTCACAGTTCTCCGTCGCCGTGCGCATACCGCGACTGCCTGCCGAAAGCAAAAACGCTCCCATACTCGCGCACATACCGAGTCCTACGGTACGAATTTGCGCGTCTATGTAATTAAGCGTGTCGTAAATCGCAAATCCGTCGGCAACGCTACCGCCCGGCGAATTTATTTGCAACGTAATAATACGCTCCTCTTTCGGCACGCAATCCTGTTTGAACTTGTCGTCAAGATATTGAAGCGCGCCGGTTACGTAATCCGCCATAAGCGTATCGATCACGCCGAAAATGTTTATCGTGTTGCGAACTAAAGCATATTCGCGCGAAAATCTTTCTTCTTCTTTCATTTCTTTTTTCCTCCTTATTAGGTTTTTTATTTATTTTTTTATTTGTCGTTATTAAAATACCCACCCGCTACCCCGTTTTCAAAAGATTATAGTCTATCGGGTGTCAAGCAACCCTTTCCCCCGAAGGTCCAGCCGCCCTCAAGACTATAACCTTTCTATAATTTTCCCCCGAACGTTTAAGTACGCGGAAAACCCGCAAAAATTTTAAACGTCCTTTTTTTCTTCCTCGATCAATGGACTTAAGTATGCGCTATAAATCATCTCTATAGGATTGATCGCCACTTACTCAAAACCGATTAGTCTATCGTCTGCAAAAAGATAACTCGATTTTTTATTTATTTCGCAAAAAAATACTTTCAAAAGAGTTATCTATACATATACGTTTTCATCGGAATAGTTTTTCATATCATACCTCTTCCTATGGTTCTTAATGATTCCATTGTATACGAATGTATTGTTATTGCCTTGACACTTAAGATGATACATTCAATAAAATTCAGCTACATTCGTTACAAGTATCGTCTTTGGCCAATAAACGATTGAGTTGCGTTACTGCATCGCTTGCCCCGTTTTTATATAACGATGCAGTCTGGTTGCCCAGAATTTCGCGATCCCCACCATTCTTTCGCGAGTTTCGACCTTGCCCATCACACAAACGTAATAGCCGCTTGCGTCATGCAATCTGTGCGTTTCGTGCAAAGAATCGTTTCTTCCTTCAAGATCCGGCATTTGCACGATATAGGCGCGCCAATCGTTTTCGGCATGTTTTTTTATCTTGAATACAAACTTTCCGTCTTGTTCATAACCGTACCCGTCGATATAATAAACGAGATATTCATCGTTGGATGCGTAAATGGCGTCTATACGGAAGAAAAAATTACGTATTTGGCGTAGGTTGTCGTATTCTATCGCCTGATGTTCGAACAGAAACTTCAACTCTCTATTTGTTCCCGTGTAACGCACGGTTTTGGATTTGTTCATATCGCAAACGCCAATAACCACGCCGTGTTCTTGAAGATAAAAGTATACCTTTCCCCTATCGGGTTCACACCCAAGAGGAAATTCGCATTCAAATACCACGATACGTTCCCCATTCCTCAAGCGGGTTTCTATAGCGTTAAATAGTTGTTCCGAATTATACACAAACCTTTTCATTTTAACCTCCTAATAAATTCCATTCTACCCAGTCTGCCCTTTACGTCGTATTGCGCCGATGCGTCCAGTTCCATCGGAATCTGCATTCCGAGAATTCTATCAAGGTCACTTTCCAACGACCTAACGCCAAACTGGCTGACTCCGTATGCCGATTGAATATCATTTGCAAGTTCGCTTTCGATATTCGCAACGTTACATCCGTATTCTTTCGCTTTGTTTTTAAACGTAAGAATCATGATCTTACGGATATCTTCCACCGTTAATTGCTTGTATTCGAAGAAATAAGCAATTCGGCTTGCAATTTCCGGTTTGAACCCATTTGCCACCATTACTTGGCGACATCTGTCGTTCGCCATACGATTGCAAATTGCCGACTGAACGGCTCCTCTGTCCTGACCGATTCGGAATTGCACCCCCATATTCGTCTGCGGCGCGCCGTTCATGTCGATATTGGAAGTCATAATAATGATGCTCCGCTTACAGTCGTATTCCGATGCTCCGTTCTCGTTGGACTTGGAAAGTGTGATTATGCCAGTATCCATCCAATTCATCACAGCAGAGTGAATACTGCTATGCGCCTTTTCGTACTCATCAAATACTATAATTACGCAATCGCTATGTTTGACGGGTTCCATCACGCATCCGTCTCCGTATCCGACGTATCCCGCCGGAGAGCCGAGCAATTGCGAAATTCTGTATTCTTCCTTATATTCGTTACAGTTTATCGTAATAATAGGTAAAGCGTCTTTACCGTAGATTTCTTGCAGACTTTCGGCAAAAGCTTTCGCCGTTGCGGTCTTTCCGGTACCGGTCGGACCGGGCAACATAATGGTAAGGGGCTTCTTCGGATTGATCTTACGAAGATGATTGCTGACGCTGACGGCGATCCCTTCCACTTGCGCGTCTTGCCCGATTATCTGTTCTTTCACCTTGTTTGCGAGTTCGACCGGTTCGATTTTTCTCACGGGAAGAATATGTCTTACGGACTGTTGCTCGGGTTCCCCCTCTTCTCTTGTGCTTCTCTCTTCGGCAAAATCGGCTTGCATAGAGGAGAAAACGGCTTTGAGCTCCCGCGCGGAATTGCAATATATGACGTTCCCGGAAAGCAGACTACGCAAATCTTCGCTTTGTCCATGGTATTCGGGTTGCGTTGCCGTTTCCAACATCAGTATTACCGATACAGTTGTGGGTCCGGCCGTGGAAAAAATAAGTTTTGCAGTTTGGCTCGTCTTGGGAACGGTAACGTCAAATTTAATACGTTTAGGCTCCCCTTGCGTCAGTCGATTCCACAAATTAGTGAATTTTACATTAGTTCCATAAATAAACTCTCTCATTTTTTTTACCTCTCGATGTATTAATAGTAAATTCCTTCGCGCGTATCGCGAATCTTTCCTTTTACGGAAAGCAAGTTTCCCTTTCCTCCGCAGTCGGGGCATCTCTTCCTTGGTTTCTTCTTCATGAAGTAGCATACGCCGACCTGATATCTGCTCCCGAGCATTTGTCCCCACTTGTCAAACAGTTTGTTTGCTCGGATCCCGGTATGCTTCTCCAAGTGGGGGTCCATTGTGTAGAACATAAAGTTCCTGTCTTCCACGTGTTTCCCGTTATGGGACACCCACTTGTTATCGTCCAAGAAATTGGCGTATCTCGGATCGGAATCAGTATGGTACAACAGAAGACCAAGCGATATATACCCTTTCTTCGCATTGAGTTCTTCGGTAAAGAACACGCTCGTTCCGTCGGATTCGGCGGGTTTCGGTTTAACTTCCGCATTTAGATTAGCGTTGTACCTCTTTTCCAGCATACAACGCGGACATACTTTCGACACGGCGGGATGGAAGAACACGATCTCCAACACTCTTCCCCCGGGATATATCCCGGCTTGCAAGAACGGACAGCCGTATTTGAGGGCAAGACGGGAACATCTTGCGTTCGCGTGGAAAGAGTCCGTACACGCCGCAATAAGCACGTCTTCCGGATTATCCTTGATAATGGATCCGACCCATTGCGCGAACAATTCGTCGGGGACTTTCTCGTCAAGCATCCTCGCTTTAACGATTACTTCCGCTTTGGGATTGATCTGCTTCACCTTTTCGGCGATCACTTCCGCTTTGTTCCGTCCCAGATCGCCGTAATACGACATCTGCGTCTGCGTGTTACTCGGAGAATATCTATCTCCGTCGATAAGGACGAATCTTTGTATGCCGGAGCGGGCAAGGTTCTCAATGTACGACCTGGAGCCGCCGCAACCGACCACAACCACCGTTTTGGATTTAATGACCTCTTCTCTGTACAAGCTCGCCCATTTGTTAACTTTAATGACTCGATGCGGTTTTTCTTCCGATACGAGTTCCTCCGCAACGGATTTTTCTCCGTTCAGCGCATAAAGTATCGCATCGCTCCGCGCGCTGTTTAGCGTGCTCATAATCATCCAGTCGTTTTGCGTGTCGTTGATATAGTAGTACTTGATTCTAAACGAACGACGTTTCTTCGGCTCAAGCATAAACGTCTCGATCGTGTTGGGTCGCTCAACGGTTTCCACAACGCGCAGTTTATACTTTCTCGCATATTGCTTCGTCGTCTTGCGCGCCTCTTTGTTGTCGGAACAAAGACAGATCACGGATTTCTCGCACTGTACGCCCTCGATCCAACTCTTGAACTTTTCTTCGTCTATGCTTGCGTTCAGATAAAAGCGAAGTACCTTTACTGAGGCAAACGGATTGATATCCAAGATCCTCTTTGCCACAACGTCGGCTTGATAGGTCCCCATTTCGGAAAAGAATGCGACGTCTTTTCTGTCTTCTTCGGAAACTCTTTCTCCATCGATCAGAATGAAAGAGTTAACGCCCGTACGAGCAAGCCTTTCCGCGCACCCGCTCGCTTTATCCAGACCTACCAAGATAACGGTTTGCCCGATATACGTTTCGCATCCCAGTAGTCTGTTGACGTATTCGTAATCGCGTTTCCACGCCTTTTCTTCATCGACGATTTCCAGAACGTCTTCGTCGATAATATACTTTCCGTCCTGCGTCTTCATCGCATAAAACATTCTCATGGCGTACTTCCCGCCGCCGTACGCGCTTTGCACGATGGGGAAATACAATTTGTTCGTTCCTTTCATCCCGTCAAGGAGCTTGTAAAAACACTCCTCATCGGATACGGTATACGAACGTCCCTTAAGATAACTGTTAGTACCTTTTCCCATAGACGGACGACTGAAACCGGTTGGATGCGAATGTACAACGCCTATAAAGTAATAACCGTCTTTATTGTTTTGAATGATTTGTTCATTGAGGAAAGGAACGTTGGGACTATATGTAACGCTACTTTTTTTTCCGTCAGAGTCAAAAATGAATTTGTTTATTGTTTTTCCCCCATCGTTCGTCAGCAAAAGACCGCCCTCTTCCGGACGCATCTTGCCAAGCGTTTCACCAATCTGATCGTATACTTTGCGCGTAATTTTCATTTAGCCTCCTATTTTTTTCTGTTGATATTATTGAAAGAAAAGGAGAACCCATCCGTCAGATGGATTCTCCTTTGAGCAAATTAGGCATATCTGCCCTCATAACTTGCCGCTTCTGCCGCCAATCTGGAGCCACAAAGCGGACATACGCGATTGTGCCACGTTCTGAAAGTAGCCGCGCAACGCGTGTTTTGACATGCCCAAACCGTAAAAACGTCGTGGAACGTGACGTCTTGGATAAGTTCGGCATCTTCGACGTGTTCCTCGGATCCTCCGTGAAACGTGACGTCTTGGATAAGTTCGGTATCTTCGACGTGTTCCTCGGATCCTCCGTAGAACGTGACATCTTGGATAAGTTCGGTGTCGCTGAACTTTTCCACGCTACCGCCATGGAAAACCACATTGGTCAAGATTTCGTACTGATTGTTGCTGTTTTTCATAAGTTATACCTCCTTTATGAATTTTTCTAACACGATTCTAACAGATTACGAAAAGTTTTGAAATGCACATCTTTTGTAACATTCATAAATTTCACGTAACATTCAACGCATGATTTTTTAAAGTGCTTTACACAAAAAAAACCGGGTTTTAATTGATATTTTCTTCTTTAAGCTGTATACTGATTTTAAAAGAAAGGAGAATTAAATTATGAGCGCGACCTTAGAACCCTTAACCTTAGAACCCTTAAAATATAATTTAAACACACTCTTTACATGTTTAAGAGGTGGTGCTGGAAAAAAAGATTTTAACCCTATAATACTAAATACTGAAGAACATGACCATAATATAGAACATTATATTTTTGATTTTGCTCCTGGTTGTGATAAAGATACTACTATCGACAACGGACCAATAACCAACTTTACAAACGGTACTTATGGTGAGACTATTGACAATAATCGTATTGACGGTCGCGGTATTAATTTAAAACGCGCGTCTCTTGTGACTGCTCTCTTTTTTAATAATTTCATACGATTCGCTTGTCCTATACTAATTAACAATCCGGAAGATCCAGCAGATTGTGCTTATGACAACGCAGTATATAGGAATATTATGAGTAGACTAAGTCCCGTCGAGCAAAGCGACCTACTTGAACGCATAAAAAACCTTATTGACTCTGAAAAAACTAATATTTGGAACAACGAAGCGGATAGAATATCTTGCCCCGCTCTTTTAAACGATAGCAATAAAATTAAGATTAATTTGCTTCCAAAGGTCATAACGGCTTTAATTATCTTAGCGTTTAGATTTCAACCGGCCCCCAATAGGAAATATAAAGGTAATTTGCAACCGGCTTTGAAAAACATAAAAATGCGAGAAAACCCATACGGTTCAAACGAAACCGGTACTACACCAGAATACCTGAATACTTTATTAGAATGGCTTGGTGCTAAGGACGAAAAAGATTTGATAATAAACACAAAATGGGATAATCGTAAAATAATCGATCGCATTGTTTATGAGTATCTAAGCTTTACAGAATGGTTTAACGCCGACGCGTCTGAAAACGCCAAAAAATTCCTTGAGTGCGAAAAATCGCGCGTTAACCAAATTAACGTCACGCTTTCCGATAAAACATATAAGACAAACCTTATAAACAACAACGGCGATGATTTCTATTTAGACTTAAAATTAAAGCATGAGCGCGCCGATAAAGATAAAACCGTTGAGAAAATAAAAGCCTCTGAGCTAGTAAAGAAAGTCATCGAAAAAAAACAAAAACGCGTCTTGGTCGAAGGAACCGCGGGACAAGGCAAAAGTACGATTCTGAAAAAGTTATACTTAGATCTTGCCTTAAATTTAGGAGATACTCTCCACGTAAAAAACCCGTTCCCTTTTTTCTTCTCATGCAAAGAAATAAGAAATACGGAGCTTGATTTAGAAGACCAAAGCCTCGCCGACATTCTTGCCGGTGTCATATGCAATAGACGCTATAGCGGAACGTCTAACGAGCAATTCGCCGAAATCTTTAAACAAGCAATAGAGAAAGCCCCGGAAAATTGCGTCCTATTTTTGGACGGGTTAGACGAAATACCTAATGACGTCGCGAAAATCTTATTGGAAAAGTTAAACTCTTGCAATGGCGCCGCTATCATTCTTTCGACGCGTCCGGACCTACCGCTTAATTTATCGAGCTTCGATAAGTATACCGTAGAATATCTTGACGACAAATTGTTGGGAGATTATATCGAAAGACTTAGAAAAATAATCGGATCCGAAATAATAGGAAAATCCAAAGCAGAAAGTTTTTTGGCTGCCGTTAAAGCCAAAGAAGAAGAAAATTCTTCTTATCAGAATACTTCTCGCGTGCCTTTCATCCTCGGATTCGTTTTTCAGCAATACTGTAATAACGGCGCGCTTCCTCGAAACCATATCGAGGCTTTGGATACGCTTATTATCAATGTCTTCCGCGTAGACATTACTACAAACAGATATGGTCCTAATTATGATCAGCGTATACGTAATAGATACTCAGCCTTAATGTCCATCTTCGCTAATCTCGCATTAGAACAGCATAAAGGTAAAATTCTCGATGATAATACAATCAATATAACAATTGGAAAAGATCATCCCAACAGTGTCGATGAGTATAGACTATTCATACAAAACAATAACCTACTGTTCGTACACGCGAGTTTTCAAGATTACTTTTTAGCATACGGTATATATCTTGATTTATCAAATTCGCAAGAAATAGATAACAACCTTTTAGAATTAGCAATCAACACACGAATTTTACAATACCTTCTTTATTTTATAGGAAAGTATTCCAAAATTGAATTGCTAGATTCCGTTCTTTCTTATGCTCTCGATTTTGATTATGAAATAAAAACTAATCCAAACAATCTTATTATACCTAAAAACCAAAACAGATATTCTTTGCTTACCCTTATTTGTAGGGCCATAGAATATATACCAAATTACAATGGAAATAACAATGAAATACGGATCTCGGCAAAGAAATTTCTTCTTGCTCGGTTGACGCAATTTGACTCGAAAAACTTACACCAAAACAATTTTGATCCTAAAACTTCCGTTAATCCATACGACGACTTATTCTATTACGCAATAGAATATAGCGACGACGAGGAAAACGAATACGCGCAAGCATGCGATAATCTTTTAAAATCGGGAAATTACCCGCTAGACAGTCTTGAATACCGCTTATTAGAAGAACTCAGTTCAATCTTGAAAGGAAATTATTATGAAGACACAAGTGAAAAATATAAAGATAAACTATACCCGTTTTCTTATGACGATGACAACTATTACGATAACAGATATCTTTTTTCTGCTTTCAAAATTGGATTACGTTATGCTACCGTTTCCCACTCTTTATATCGATCCTCTTGCATAGCTATACCTTCAAATTTTACTAAAGAAACTCAATATTTATCTTACTTTGATCCTTTTGTGATCATTCAAGACGGCAATCCTAATTATATATTTGAAGACGGTTTATTCTATTATAAAGATAATTCTGGGTATACCGTTTTATTACATCGTAATGAGAATAGTAATATACATTTTCCGGACAAGCTAAAACGCATAGCGGCTTTTGCTTGCGGCTGCAACAATGATCTTATAGAAATTAATCTGCCAGAATCTCTTAATGCAATAGAAATGTTTGCTTTTGCCTATTGTACTAGTCTTAAAACAATCACCATTCCCGACAATGTGATATATTTAAGTAGACATACATTTTTTCAATGTTCTAAGCTACAATCAATTAAAACACCTAAATCGCTCAAACAGATAGGGCCTAGTGCTTTTGCCTATTGTGCTAATCTTGAAAAAATTGATTTCTCCAAATCCAACAATCTCGAGTATATAGGTCTATCGGCTTTTACTAACTGTTCTAAACTACAAGAAATTACCATACCCGAATCGGTTAAAGAAATTGGAGACTATGCTTTTGCGTATTGTCCTAACCTTATCGTTACGCTTCCGGAAAATCATGAAAACATCATAATAAGCGAATCCGCTTTTGACGGGTGTTTGAAAATTCAATACGCAAGTTCTAAAAATCGTTAATTAAATATGCGAGCTCTTAGCGCTTAGCGTAATGATTTTTGATGTGTTTATAAGCAGGTTTTGCAGAGCAAAACCTGCTTGGACTCGTCGATTTGAAAGTTTTTCCTTAATTACTTTTCCATATAAGTTAGACGATTTTTTTTGAGAAAATCAAACGCGTGTGACCTGTTGTATTCCCGGTATTTCTTGTTATCGTCCTATCGCGCATTTTTACGCGATATTGTTTCCAAATATTACAACCCATTTTTAAATTTTTACATAGATTACGCAACTGCAATGGCACGGATTGCCACAACTTGGACAATTAAAGCCCTCTTTTATGCTACTTTCATACCAATAATTGGGAATTTCCAAAACATTCTCAAACCCGCACTTTTCCAAAATAGAAGCAATATTTATTATTCCCGCATGCTTCCATGCCGGTGAAGCAAAACAATGTACGCCTCGCTTCTCCATTAAGGTTAAACACTCGCTAACCAGCATCGAACCTAATCCTAGGTTTTTAAAACGTTCATCAACGGCAACCGTTTTAACAATACCGATTTTATTCTCGAATTTTAATTCATTTATATCCTTTCCGAGTGTAATTTCCTTTAGTTCCTTGTAATCTACTTCCCTACAAATACAAAAGCCAACAACTTTATTGATTTCCGAATTAAATGCCACTATACAAAAAGTAGCGTCGTCTTCATCTATGACTTCTTTAAGAAAGTTTTCTGTAATATAGTTTTTTCCCAGTTGATTATCGGCAATACGCGTAATGGCGGGAAAGTCAGAAACCTTAGCTTCTCTTACCTTATTGGCATTGTTTTGCTTTTTGAAAATATATCTACCCGTAGTTATGTCATTGTTTTCGTTATCGTAACCCGACCAATATCCTTCAAGCGTTCCGTTTTTATTTAGTTCCAAATAGAATGTTCCGAAACCTTCATCCAAGTATCCTTTTGCTCTATAAATGCCCGCTAAACGCTTTTTTCCGTAAATTCGTCCGCTTATTT
>CAKRAY010000017.1 GCA_934296355.1 uncultured Clostridia bacterium | reverse complement strand
GTTCGGGAAACGAATATTTTTGCGTTGACAACGGAGTTTTATACGATAAGTCTAAAAAAGTTTTGCTTAGTTATCCTTCGCTAAAAGATTCGACCGAATATACGGTTATGAACGAAACGGAGGAAATAAGCGTTTATGCGTTCTATGGCGCTTCTATGTTAGAAAACGTAACTTTGCCTAACGGATTAAAGCAGATTATGACGGGTGCTTTTTCCAATTGTACCGGTTTAACCGAAATAAATATATCGTCCGGCGTCACCTCGATACAGGAGAAAGCGTTTGCTATGTCTTCCGACAACGCGTTAACAAAGGTCACGTTCACGGGAACGAATTTGAAAACGATAGGCGAGTATGCTTTTTCGGGCTTAAGTTTATTGAAGAGTATAGAACTTCCGGCCTCATTGGAAAAACTCGGCGACGGAGCATTTAGCGGTTGCAATGCTTTGGAATCCGTGGCTACGGAGTCAAGTTCGTTTTCTGTGTATAAGGGCGGTCTATACGACTTGTCTTATAGAACGTTATACGTTTATCCCGCCAAGTATGCGGGAAACGTTAACCCCGAAGTAAGCGTACATCCGAATTGCGTTAAGATTATTCCCGGCGCATTTTACTATACCGACGCCGTTTGCATAACGATAAACTCGCCGTTAACGCTGGAACATAAGAGCATAGTTTGTCCTTCATTAAAAACAATTAGAATAAACCATGCGAATTTTAACATGGAAGCCAATGAGTTTATACAAGCATTCGGAGAGTATTCGCCCGAAAGCGTAATGCTCATAGACACCAATAAAGTCTTTTCTTTGAAGAATAGAACAGATATTATTGTAGAAACGTATAGCGAATGGAACGGGTATGCCGATTATTACAACGGGTTCAGTTATGAAGTTAAAGACGGAGAGGTATATATATACGGATATATAGGAAACGAAAAGGATATAGAGATACCCGACGTAATAGACGATTGTCCCGTTAAATATATTGCCGACAACGCTTTTAATTCACACAACGGCATTACAAGCGTAAAAATGCCTGTCGAGTTGGTATATATAGGCGAAAAGGCTTTTTACAATAATAAAGTGTTAAAAACCGTTATAGTATCCGACGGAGCAACGTCGTCGCTGACGGAAATTGGCAATTATGCTTTTTATGGTTGCGAACAATTAACGAGTTTTGTTTATCCGGAAACGATGTCGATAAACAAATTCGGCAGTTATGTGTTCGATAAGACGCCTATTGTCGATTCCGACGAGGATTTTGTGGTCGTAGCCGGCGCGTTAATCGCTTATAACGGTTATAGCATGTCGATAACGATTCCCGATAGTGTATCTTATATAACGACAGACGTATTCAGAGATAAAGGATTCATTACGGATATCGCATTCGGTGTAAATAGTAAATTAAAAACTATCGACAGTTATGCGTTTATGAATTGCATCGGAATAAAGTCAATCGTATTTCCCGTATCGCTGAGGTCCGTGGCTAGCGACGCTTTCTATGGTTGCGATTATTTGTATAGCGTTGAATTTTCCACCGTTAAAGAATTGGTGAGCGTCGATTATAACGCGTTTAGGGAAGCGGGCAAGCATTATTTTAATAATGACTTATACGAAGCAACGGAAGTGCATCAACAATTCTTAGATTCGGATAAATATACTTTAACTTATAAAGTCGAAAACGAAAGTTATCCGTACGAAGGCGCGGCGTTTGTAGAGCCCTATGCTCCGCAATTACCTTCCGGTAAAATATTTGCGGGATGGTTCTATGAAGAGATGTTTACCGAGAATGTGGTGTTCCCGATAAGCATTAGAGAAAACACTACGCTTTATGCCAAAATTAAGGATTCCGATTACGTTTCGGACGGATTGGAGTACTCGAAAGGCGAAGGCGGATACATAATTACCGGTTATAAAGGAAACGACGCATACGTAATAATTCCGAGTTTATATAAAGACGCGGAAATTGTGGGAATTGCGGAGAATGCTTTCGGAAAAACCATGGTCGAAATTGATTTAAGATCAACCGTTGCGGACGACGGTACTTATAGGACGAACATAGTTTCAGTAGGAATAAACGCATTTGTGAATTCGGGATGGTATAAGAACTTTGCCGGAGATTTTGTAATATACGATAACGTACTTATCGGATATAAAGGAGACGCAAAGGTAGTTATTGTTCCGGAAAACGTCACGTTGGTTGCGGACGGTGTTTTCAAAAACAATAGATATATAGAATACGTGCAATTATCTTCGAGAATTAACGTAATAACGGAAGAGATGTTTTACGGATGTACTTCGTTAAAAGAAGTTAAAATGGGCGGAAACGTTACGCATATCAGGAACAAAGCGTTTTACGGATGTGAAAGTTTAACCGCTATAAACTTCGAAGAACAAAAATCGCTGACCGAAATAGCCACCGACGCATTTGACGGTAGCGCATGGATATCCGGACAAAAAGAAGATTGCTTAGTGGTATGCGATATCTTATATAAGTATCAAGGAGAAGCGTCCACGTTGCATATTCCCAAGAACGTCAAAGCGATTTCGGAAAATGCGTTTATGAATAACAAGTATTTAATGAACGTGTATTTGCCTAAGGGATTGGAAACGATAAGACAAAACGCTTTTAATAACGTGACTTCCCTATGTAACGTATTCCTTAGTAACGATTCTTCTTTGCAGTATATACTTGACGGCGCATTTATGAATTGCAGTCAATTAAGAACGATTGATTTAAGTAATGCGAAAGGGTTAATAAGCATAGGCGAAAAGGCATTTTATAACTGTAACGGACTTCAAAAAGTATTTATTCCCGGTACAGTGAATACCATCGGTGATATGGCGTTTGCGTCATCCTCGGTATATGAAGTCGAATTCGATAATAACAGTCGCTTATTAAAAATAGGCAAGGGCGTTTTTGAAAATTGTAATACTTTATATAAGGTAGTCTTTACGGGAAGCAGTATCCTTACCTCAATAGGTAAAAGAGCGTTCTATGGCTGTAAATCGTTGAGAGTATTCTCGAACGCTTCCGCTTCGATTACGACGTTAGAAGATTATGCTTTTTACGGATGTACGTCTTTAACCGAAATGGATGTGAATGAGAACAAGTTTATTTCAATCGGAGTCGGCGCTGTTGAGGGATTAGGATACCTTGCCGCCAAAGCAAATTCCGTAAAAATGTTCGGCAATATATTGATTTCTTATAATGGATTAGACAAAATAGTTATTATTCCCGAAGAAACTACCGTGATTTACGACGAAGCGTTTATGAACAACGTTGCGATTAGAACGGTAAGATTCGCAGGCGCAAGCAAGTTAGTAAAAATTAACGACAGAGCGTTTTACGGCTGCGTCAATCTATCCGACATTACTTTCCCATCTTCCGTTAAAGAGGTGGGCTATCAAGTTATGGACGGTACGGTATGGTATACCGAAAAACTCTTGAGCGAAAGATATATAACGATTAACAATACGCTTATTAGGTATAATGCGAATGAAACAATACAAGCCGAGATTCCCGATAACGTGACGGTAATCAAGAAAGACGCATTTAAAGGAAATTCAGTATACGATATTCTTATACCGGAAGGCGTGCAAGTTATTGAAGACGGCGCGTTCAACGGAATAGTTCCCGCAACGTGGGAAGAAAAAGGCGTCGAATATACGGGTTGGACGTTAACGATAAACGCCGTTACGCTCCCGGGACTTTTATATGAAAACAAAATAGACGGGTGCTTAGCGATATACATTTCGAATGAAGATACTTTGGCGAGTTATAGGCTTAACGAAGAATGGTCTGTGCAAGAATCGTTGTTGCGCGTAATAGAAAAGTACAATATTACGTATGTCGTTAACGCGGCTGAGGGAGATCCAATATATCCCGACGTGATTCACGCAATGTATAACTCGAAATCGGTTAAAGTTAAGAGTAACACGGCAAAACAGTTTGTATTTGTAGGATGGTTTTTAGATAAAGATTATAGAAATCCTATCAGTTATCCTTATATATTAGATTCTGATATAACCGTTTACGCTAAATGCGTCGACTACGATGAGGGTTCGAATCCCGACGCATATTTGCTTGTCGAGTTAGACGACGGAACGTATACCATAAAAGAGTATTCGGACAGAACGGACAAGAGCGTGGTAATTATAACGTCGCAATCGGGTAAAAACATTGTTTCCATAACCGGTTATCTAGGATATATTAAGTATGAAGGCAACGAGTATCCCAAGTATGTTTATAACAGCGATAGAAACGTTTTTGAACCGTATAACGAATTCGAACATTCCGGCGGCGACGTAGTGACGTACAGAAGGAACGATATTATAGAAGAAATCAGTTTTGCCAATAACTGTACAATAACGGAAATAGGCGAAAACGCTTTTGCGGGCCTGACGAACTTAAAAAAGGTTACCTTTGCGAGCAGTATAAAAAAGATTGCCGAAAATGCGTTTGCAGATTGTACTTCGCTTTCCGAAATAGTGTTTAGCGAGGGAATGTCAAACGTTAGAGTATGTTCCGGCGCGTTTACGAATTGTACTTCGCTTAGAACGCTTACGATAACCGACGGTATAGAAACGCTTGAAGACGAAGCGTTCGCCGGCTGTACTAATCTTACGACGATTTACGTAACGGCGGATAGACCCATTACTTTGTACGGTGGCGCAATGCCATTTGAAATAAACAACGATTTGAGAATATACGTTCCTCAAGCGAGAGAAAATGAATTTAAGTCTACGTGGTCGGCTTATGACGGATACATCTACGTTTGGGAAAACAAAGAGGAGGATTTAGTAAAATGAACAATAAGTGGAACGGCGGAATCGAAAAGAAAGACGCAAGTTTAATAAGAAAAGAAAGTGCGCTCGGTAGGTTGTTTTCTTCTTTTATGGAAAAGCATAATTACGTCAACGTAGTGTTGCCGACTTTGGATTATGCGGATTCATACGTATTAAACAACGAATTTCACGAGATGCAAAATCTCTTGAAAACCGTTGCCGGAAATGGGGAAGTTCTTGCGCTTGCAAACGATATAACCGCAGCGCTGATTGCTTACGCGAATAACACTATAAACAGAACAATAAAACTATCCGCAAGCAAGGAAGTCGTCAGTTTTTTTAACGAAGGAGGGAACGCTTGCAACAAGTTTGAAATAGGGGCTATTAATTATGGAGTCGAGACTCAGGAATACGACGCCGAAATTATATCCGATTCGTATGAATTCGCAAAAAGTTTAGGCGTAAAGTCACCGAAAATCGTAATAGGCAATACAAACGTTTTCCAAGGGTTGCTTAATATGTATGCGGGAAGAGAGGAGAAGAGAGAACGATTAAAATCAATAATAGCGGGCAATATTTCGAGCGACGTAGATTATGCCACTTCTCAAGCGATTAACGGATTGAAAGAAGTCGAAGGCGGCAACGAAATGATAAAAGACCTTGCCGAAAAAATCGATAACAAGCAGAGTATTGACGGATTATTAAATCTTTTCGAAATAACTAATATCCTTGACGCATATAATCTTAAAGAACAATATGTGATTAAGTTGAAGTATCTCGGCGACGACGATTACTTTAACGGTAGCGTATTTGAGATTCTCGACGATGACGGCAATATAGTAATTAAAGGCGGAAGAATCGATTGCGTTTACGGGAAAACGCAGGTTAAATGTCTTAAAGCCACGCTAAACGTTAATAATTGTATAGCACTTTGCGAGCAAAACGGACTGTTTAACGATTCGGAAAGACGTATAATTATAGGAGTCGCAAGTTCGCGTACTGCGCAAAACGTAGCGTACAAACTTAAATGCGACTTAGTAAGAGAGGGTATGATAGTCGACGTGATATATAATGCGGTAGAAAACGTTATGGTAAACGCCATGCAAAACGATAAAGACTGTATGGTGACGTATGTTACCGAAAACGGAAGTATAGTTCATAGTTAAAAAAAAATTAAAAATCTTCGTCAAAACGCTTGCAATATAATAATATATTTGTTATTATATACAAGCAAACAAGATAAGCCTTGTTGTGGGCGTCTTGGATAAGATAAATGCGGGAGTGGCTCAGTGGTAGAGCGTTGCCTTGCCAAGGCAAATGTCGCGGGTCCGAATCCCGTCTCCCGCTCCATTCTATCTTATCTTCGGCGAGGAGAATAATGGCACCATAGCCAAGTGGTAAGGCAGAGGTCTGCAACACCTTCATCTCCAGTCCGAGTCTGGATGGTGCCTCCAACAATCTGCCGATGTGGCGGAATAGGCAGACGCAAGGGACTTAAAATCCCTCGGTAGCAATATCGTATCGGTTCGACCCCGATCATCGGCACCAGATTGTGAATAATAAAACGGCTGTTCTAAGAACAGCCGATTTTTTTTATTATTTATATCTTCTCATTTTAGTTCGGTTATTTCTATTTGCTTATCGTTTTGATAGAACAGTAGGACTCGTCCGTCTGATGTAATTGCGAAATCCGCTGTGCTTGCCGTTATATCGTAACGATTTATTTTAATTCCGTCTTCGTCAAGGCAAACGAAACATAAATTGTCCGTCGCGTCGGAACAAGCAAAATAAAGTTGGTTGTTAACGACGTTAGTCGAGAAGATTTTTGATATGCCGTTTAATTGCGGAACGTTTTTTATTTTTGTTATCAGGTTATCGTCAACTGAGATTATGCCGGAAACGTTTCCCGAACATAGCAAAAGGGTAGGGCGCGCCGTACAATACGCTTTGATGGTGAAATTGCCGATTCTTTTTTCTGAAATCTTTTCAAAATCCATGCTTAAAGTTTTTGCGCCGACAAAACCGTTTTTAATGATTATTGCTAAATAAGAATCGCTGTACGGCGTTACGGATATTAATTCGCCGTCGGAAAAGGTTTTAAGTAATGTTATCGTCACGGTGTTTGAATCAATATTTATAACAGAATGAGATTTGTTTATAGGGTTCGTTAAAAAAATCGTATAGTGGTTTCCGAAATCGAATATATCCACTATTTTTCCTGTTCCCAGTCCGGCGAAGGAAAAATCACTGCCCGTGAATTTATAAATAACGGATTCATTATCGAATTCGGCAAAAACAATAAATGAGTTAGACGTGGCGCGAATAGTTGCCGTTTCGGTTCTTCCTATTTTGTAAGTATCGAAAGAGGAATCGATTAAAGAATAGACGTTTACACAAGAAAAACCTCCGTTCTTGTTCTGGGAAACGATGACTAAACCGTATGGCGTTATTGCTGAAGCGATATAATCGGCGGTATTACAATCCGGCAATTTAATAATACTTTCTATCGAGCCGTCTTCCTTTATTTTTGCAATGCCCAAACAAGGATTTTCGGAATAAAAATCCCCTTTGGCGCAATCGGTTGAAATAATGCAGTACAAACCGAGAGACGTTTGATGCAATGATTTCATAGATATCTTGTTGTCACCGTAAATTCTCTGAATATAGGAGTATTCCGTCGAATCGATTCTTTCCCTAGGGAGTGTATCGTTATATTCGAACGGAGTATCGTTCTTATTTGTATCGGAAGAGGGCAAAGACGGCTTTTTGTCGGGGATATTGACGTTGTTGTCATTATTGTTATTAGTAACGTCGGACGGGGTGTCGGCGTTTGCAATCGGATTGTTATCTTTTAGAATAACTACGCATAAAATGCAAACTATAAGTAAAAGAATCGCATAAAGAATTATAGGTAGATTTGTCTTAATTTTTTTCATATAACCTCCATTTATAGAGATTATAAAAAACAATTTAATAAAAAGATATAAATGTTACAAAATAAGTCAAAATAACCGAAATTACGACATTATTTGGCAACGTCGATTATGAGTTCAACGATTTTTTTATTAACGTTTTGTATTCCCGTAGCAGGAGGTATCATATCGAAGGCGTTTTTTATGTGATTCATTAATGTAGTTGAGGTAAGATCTTCTTGATATATTACGTCGCAGTAACCGCGTCTACAAAAACTTTCGGCGTTTAATATTTGATCTCCGCGCGACGCGCCCTTTGGCAAAGGTATGGTTATACACGGCTTACCGAGGCAGGCGACTTCGTTTAGCGTATTGGAGCCGCTTCTACAAATTATAAGATCGCTTTTCTTCATTAAGTCGCAAATGGAATTCGTATACGAAAATTGCGTATATGCCGAGTTTGGGTAACTTTTTTTGAAATTATTGCCCGTAATATGGATAATGTCATAATTTTTTGTTAATTCGTCAAGACACTTGTACACGACTTCGTTAATGGCGGCAGAACCGCTTGAGCCACCGGTAATAAGAATTCTTTTTCGGCGGTCCGACGTATCGTGAAATTGATTTTTAACAAGAAACTCTTCTCGAATCGGATTGCCTAAAAAAACGCCTCCTTTAGTTTCAGGAAAGGACGTTATCGTTTTTTCGGCAAAAGACGAAATAAGTTTATTGGCTACGCCTAAAGAGATATCGGATTCATGAGTTACGACCGGAACGCCCAATAGTTTGGCGGCATAACAAACAGGTAAAGCGACGAATCCGCCTTTAGAAAATACGATATTAGGCGATAATTCTCGTAAGATTTTCTCGGCTTTTTTTATTGCGTTTATCATTATAAAAGGAATTTTTAGATTGGCAATAATTTTCCCGCGCGCAAGTTTTACCGCCGGAATAGAAAAAAACGGAATATTGTACGGCTTTACTATTGCGGCGTCTTTTTCACCGCACCCGATGTAGTAAATGTTGTCAAAATATTTTTTTAATTCGGGTAATAACGCTAAATTCGGTATAATGTGTCCCGCGGTCCCGCCGCCCGTTAAAACTATGGTTTTCATGATTCGCCCTTTTTTATATTATTATCTTATGAATAAAAATGATACAACGTAATTCATAAAAATTCCTATTGAAATATTATAATAAATATAGTATAATATTATAAAATCATTTATTGAGGTGCGTTATGAAAAAATTTAATTTGAAAGCTTTTGATGAAACAGAGATAGGAATAGACTTGTGGGATGAAGTAGAAAACCCGAAGGGTTGCGTGCAAATTTCTCATGGTATGGCGGAACATCCCGATAGATACGATGATTTTGCTTTGTTTTTGAATTCGCACGGATATATCGTAGCGGCCGACGACCATAGAGGACACAGAAGAGGCGCTATTAACGGAGAAAACGGTATGGTTTACGGCGATAGTTGGAATCAAACCATTAACGATATGAACACTTTGTGCGATTATCTTAAAGAAACGTACAATCTTCCGATAGTTTTGGTAGGTCATAGTTACGGCAGTTTTCTTTCTCAATGCTTTGTAGAAAGATATTCTTCTAAACTTGCCGGTTGTATTTTAAGCGGAACCGCTTATATGAAAGATATTTTAATCGCGTCGGGTTATTTTATTGCGGCATTACAAAATGCGTTTATCGGTGGGCATAAGAAGGGTAAACTTATAAATAAACTTAGTTTTGGAGCATATAACAAACCTTTTACGGAACAGCAACAGGAATTCGCGTGGTTATCGAGAGATAAAGAGACTTGCGACAAATACGAGAAAGATCCCGATTGCGGATACGTATTATGCATCGAATACTATTATTCGTTCTTTAAGGGAGTTATGCACATGTACGGTAAAGACGCTCGTACCATAAGAAAAGATTTTCCTTTAATGATCGCGTGCGGAAGCGAAGACCCCGTTTCTTCCAGAGCGAAAAAGGCGCGTAAACTTGCGGATTTTTATACCAAATTAGGCTTAAAGCCTGTTTTGAAAGTCTATGACGGCGCAAGACATGAAATTCTTAACGAAATCAACAAAGATGAAGTTTATAACGATTTTGTTAGCTTTATAGATAGTTTGATTAAATAGGAGCATAAATGAAAAAGAGAATCATTATCGGCTTAACGATAGTTTTATGTTTGGCTTTATGCGCGTCTATGCTTATCGCTTGTTCGGATAAAGGCAACGAAGAACAAGACGTAGAGCCGGCAAAGACAATTATGATTGCTAACGCAAACGAACTTATAGCGGCGGGAGCCTATGTCGGAGCCAAATACGCTAATTACACCTTAAATATCACGCAAGATATCGATTTGAGCGACGTCGAATGGGAGCCTATCGGAAGAACGTTATCGAAAGCGTTTTGCGGAACGTTGAATGGAAACGGTCATACAATTCGCGGATTGAAAATCACCGGTTGGAATGAGAGCGGTGTTCCGCAAGATAAGGGCATAGCAAAAAGAATTATAGGCTGGGTAGACGGACAACCCAAGTACGCAAGTTACGATATAGTTGATTTGGTCAAAGGCGGCGATTACTCCGAAGAAGAAGTAATAATTAACGATATCGTTCACCAAGGCGATAATAACGATCCGGAGTATGCAAACGTAGAAGAAAACGGAGAATTCGAAACGAGCGCGTCTTTCGGGAGTATGGGATTGTTCGGATATATCGCTAATGCGGAAATAAAGAATCTCACAATTGAAAATGCAAATATCTCGTTCTATACTTCCGGCGAGTACGCCTATGCGGGTCCTCTTGCCGGTTATGCGGTGGCGTCGACGATAGAAAACGTCAATACGAAGTCTTGCGATATTGCCGTTGCTAATATTTATAAGCAAGTTATAGAGTATAGCCACGTTTACGGCGTACCTAGTGGAGTAAAGTTTGAGAACGAAACGACGGTTTACGTCGGCGGACTTATCGGCTATGCAAAAGCGAACACCGTGGTTGATTCCGAAGGAAAATATACGGCAAAACAAACCGTGCTGAATAATGTTACTTGCGAAGATTTTGATTTTGACAATGCTAAATATGCGGCATATCAAGACGCGGGATTAAAGATAGCGGGCGAAAGCGAAGCCACCGGAACGTTGGTAACGAATAAGGATATGGAGTTAGAATACGCCGTAGAATCAATTGATTATCAGACTGCCGTTAACAATACGCACTATTTATCCGAATTGTTATATATGGGCGGCGTAGTCGGCTATGCGGACAACACGCGTATCAATAAGGTTGCCGTTAACGGCGTTAATAAAACGGAAAAAAACGGTAGGCAATTAGTTAAAAGCGGCAACCATTATATTATGGCAAAAACGGTCTATTTAGGAGGCGCCGTAGGCGTTGCTTATAATAGCGAGTTAGAAGAACTGACTGTCGAAGACGTAACCTTGAACTCAATGGAATGGCGTTTTTGGCAAGAGGATAAATATTATGGCTTAGTAGACAAAAAAGCGGTTGTTGGCGGCGCGGTCGCATTACAAGTCGGCAGTTCCTTGAAAGAAGCGGAAGTCAAGAATAACTATTATGCAATCGGCGGTTCCGGCAATTTGACGAGCGTTACGGTCGGCGGCGCGGTCGGTTATATGCATGATCGTTCCGAGGCGAACGAGGTGAAAGTTGATGGTTTATATGCGTATAGTAGTTACTATGGAGCAGGCAGCGACGAACTGAGTTCGGTTCTTGCCGGCGCGTTCGGAGTCGTTAGAGACAGCAACGTGACTAATGCTTCCGTTAAAAACGCCGAATTCGAAATTTCGGGTCAAGCGAAAACGTCTTACAAATATACGAAAGGGATAGTAAGTCAAGTATACGGCGATTCGTCCGTTAATAATTCCCAAGCAAATAGTATTTATTCGTATTTTTCCAAAGTGGATAAGCAAGAAATGGCTGACGTTAATCCCGTTCAATACAAAAATAATATTGTAAACGAAGACGGTTATGCGAGCGTTAAACTATATTATGACGTTAACGGAAAGCATTCCGGAGTGTACGTAACCGTGTACGGAGAAGTAGTTCCGGTTGACGAATTCGGAAATCAATTAAGGGAAACGACGATTTATAAGAAGATAGATTTGAGCGCGCAATACAAAGACGGTGACCAAATCGACTATAGAAACAAGGGATATTACTACTATAATACCGAAAACAAGAGATATAACGAAATAACTTCTTCCGTAAGCGAAGAAAATCAAAAATTCAGAGCCGATAGACTTTATGCCGAGAAGATTAACGTATATAAGATCAGTGTCGTTAAAGATTCCGTAGGTAAGAGTATTCCGACAAATACAATTTACGAGTATGATAAAGAAACGGCTCAATACGCGCTTACCAACGACAAAATTTATGTTGAAGGAAAAGACTATTATCGTGAAATCGGTTCATTCTCGGCAAACGCTTATAATCTTAATATTACAGTGTATTCCGAAAGCAATAAAGTGATTGCCGTAGAAAAAGACGGTGATGACGAAGTTTTGGCTAAAGCGATATACACTTTAAGCAAGGATGAAGTTGAGAAGTCTACGAATACGGTTCAATGTGGCGATAAAACGTATACGTTGGCGGCGTCGGAAATATATTTAAGTAAATACTTTGAACATGGAGTAGGGTTCAAGGCTGATAAAGACGGGTTTACTATTAAGTACTATGACCCAAATACCGAAAACAGAGATTTTTCCAAATATGTCTTTGTATCTGAAAGGCCGAACGTTGATAGCGGAACATTAACTTATGGCGAATAGCAAGAAAGGGTTCCATAAATCGGAACCCTTTTTTTTGTTATAAAACCACAAGAAAATCCGTAAAACTATAGCATTATAAACTTTCGTATTTTATAGATAATAAAAAAAAGATATTGCGTTTTTTTTTATAGTATGATATACTTTTAATAGTTATTTGTTGGAGGAACAATATGTGTAGGAAAAAGAAGAGTGTTTCTACGGAACCGCAGGTTGAAAAACCGGTCAATCCTTTAGATACCGTTGTCTTGAAAAAACCTGAACCGGTATATGACGAAAACGGCGGAAGAGACTATTTTGCAGAGTATTATAACGCATACAAAAACGACTACATAGACCAATACTATGAAGCATATAAAAAATTCAAAGAACAAGGCAGAGTAGGCGAAATTTTGGCTGATAGCAATGATCACGAACCCGTTGCCGCTACTGCGCCGGAAACTCCTTCCACGGAAGCTGTGACAACCGAGAATAATGCCGAGCACGAAGAATCACACGAAAAACTCAGCGATTTAGATTAGTAATCGTATATTTATCTATAATGTCGGCTAAAAGCCGACATTTTTTTTAATGAAAAATGTGTATTTATAAGAATAAACTAAAAAAGATTTTACCAACAGCCAATATATTGGCGTACGATAGGTTTTTGTTTATCGGCGCGCATTGCGGAGACATAGCCAAAAGTTCCGGCGCGACGGTTGCTTTATTAAGAGAAAATAAAAAGCACGTCAAATTCTTAATTTGTACAGATACAGCATCTTTTGTAGATTCGGAATTGTCTTATAACGAGAGAAAGGAGATTAAGCAGAAAGAAGAACTTTGCGCGGCTATGTTGCTTGACGTAAAAGAAGTGGAATTTTTGCCGTTCAAAGATTTTGGCGATTACGATAAGACCGAGTTAAATAAAGAATTGACAGACGTGATTACAGGGTATAAACCCGACGTTATTTTTGTTTCGGACAAGACGGTAAATGAAATTAACGATGATGACCAAACCGTCACGAAAATCGTTGAACAAATCTTCTTAACGCTAAGGAATAAAAATCAATGCGCGCAACGTAATTTGCCTTATACGCCGATAAAAGCCATAGCGTATTATAATACCGGTAAGCCTAATTATTATTTTAATACGGCAAAATATGCGGCAAGGGAATTACAAGCGGTAATGGCATACGAATCGGAACTGCCGAAGAAAAACGAAGAAAAATATGAGTATATGCTGACATATTCAGTATATATAAATACGAAAATGAAGAAGAACGGAATAAAAAACAAATTTAGGAAGTCGGAGGGATTTAGGGTTATTACCGTTAAATCTTCGCATAATTTTCCCGAAACGATTATGTAAATATAAAAAGCGCAGCGATTGCCGCGCTTTTTATATTATCCGCCAATGGGACGGTTAGAAGAACGCATGATAAATAGCCGATATGGCGCGGTTCATATCGTCCGCATTCACGCCGATAATAATGTTAATTTCGCTACTGCCTTGGTCAATCATTTTAACGTTAATATTTGCGTTTGCAAGGGCGGTAAAAACTTTTGCCGCAGTTCCCGTTTGATGACTCATACCGTGACCGACGACGGCAATAAGAGCAATATTTTTGTAAACGTAAATAATATCGGGATTTACTTTTCCGCGTATTTTTTCGAGAATTTCGAATTCCAATCCGTTTTTCAAGTTGGTATCCGGAATTATCAAACTCATCGTATCTATACCGGTAGGCATGTGTTCGAGATTAACGCCGTAGTATTCGAGGACCGATAATATTTTTCGACAAAAACCCAATTCGGTATTCATCAGCGCTTTCTTTATAAAAATGGTGGTAAAACCTTTATGTCCCGCAATACCGGTAATTATGCGCTCGAAATTTTTAGGAATATCTTTCGTTATGAAAGTTCCCTTTTTTTCCGGGCAAAAAGTGTTTCTAATGTTAATGGGAATAGAAGTCGCTTGTATCGGGAACGTTGATTCGGGGTGGAGAACGCTTGCGCCCATATAGGAGAGTTCTCGTAATTCGTCATAAGTAAGATAGTCAATAATTCTAGGGCTATCGACAATACGCGGGTCGGCAGTCATAAATCCGTCGACGTCGGTCCAGTTTTCGTAAACGTCCGCTTCAACGCCTCTGGCAATTATTGCGCCCGTAAAGTCGCTTCCGCCGCGAGTAAAAGTTTTTATTCTACCATCGGGAAGAGACCCGTAAAAACCGGGTATAACGGCGCCGTTTTCTATAGAAAGTCTTTTTGAGACAAGGTCGTTCGTATATTCTGAATCGAAAATGCCTTTTGCGGTAAACTTTACCAATTCCGCAGAATCTATAAATTCCATACCTAACACTCTCGACATTACGAGCGCGCTCAAATATTCGCCGCGGCTTGCCGCATAATCGGGGGTGTCGCTTTCGATAATTTTGTTTTCTATTTCATCGAGATAAGGAATTATATCTAAGTCAATTTCAAGTTCGTCTACTAACGATATAAAACGCTCTCTGATTTTCGAAAAGAATGCGTTGCAATTACCGCTAACGCCTTTTTCTTCGAAACAAGCATACAGTAAATCGGTTATCTTTTCATCGCTCGGAAATCTTTTTCCCGGTGCGCTAACCACAATAAAGCGACGCGAAGGATCGCTATTTACAATGTTTTTTACGCGCGCTATGGCAGTTTTATCTGCCATGGAAGTGCCTCCGAATTTGCAAACTTTTATATCCATTTACTTTATCCTCTTTGCTTCCATATAGTATTTCTTTGTGCTTTCTTCGCCTATGGAAAAAGCCTTTTTAGGAAGTCGACCTTTGTTAACCGTATAGTCGAATAGACGCGATTTTTCAAAACGCGGCATATATATACCTATTCCGTTGTTATCGAAAACATTCTTTTGTACTTGTTTGGCGTCGTGAACGTATTCTACGCAAATTTTATTACGCGAAATCTCGTCTTCAAGAAAGTTTTGAATAATTTTTATGGTTTCATCCGCATTCATAGGGCAGGGGAGCGTGCGAGTGCCGTTTGTTGTAATTAACGTTACGGTACCATCTCCGAACAAATTAGAGGATAACCTATTTATAAAGTTATCGTCAAAATTATATATAACTCTATGTATTGGCATCGTCATATAGGTTAACGACTTCTACTAGCGCATATCTTGCGGGATGGTTAAGTTTTTCATCATCGGAAAGGGTAGGCTTAATTGCTTCCCAGCATTTTTTTGCCGTTGCCATGCTATGATTGCCGTCTCCGACGGCAAATAGAATATTTGCGTTTTTGCCGTACTTTGAAATTTGTAAATCGCTGTCAAGTAACGCTTGAAATCTTTGTAAAAGGGTTTCGGAGAACGGAATATGGTAACCTTTTATATTACCGCCGTTCATATTTAAGTCGAAATCGTAAACTTTAGTGAAATTTTCGCGGTTCTCATATAGCGGTTCGATAACAGACCTTTTTTTATCGTCGATAAGGAGGAGAATATGCGGTAATTCGATCGGTGCGTTTTCACGGATTCTTATTCGTACGGGAAGACGATTTTGTATCGTTTCTTCCGTGGGGCGAATTTGTTTATCGAAAGTGACGAAGTCGTATTCTTCCAAATCTACGCATAAAACGAGTCCGACTCTTTTTTTACCGTTCGCGATGCTACGCTCGGTCATAATAAAACCATCGTACTCGTCAAAAACACCTTCGTTTAGATACTCGTACATCGTCGAATTTATCTTCTCTACGCGAGTTTCGAAATCGCTGTCTTTTAAGAATATTTCCGGAAAAATCAATCTTAACGTACTAGGAGAATCGCCGACAAATTCGTCAAGCGTCATCCAATAGTCCCTATCGGTAGTGAATTGGTCGCAAGCGATAACCGCCCACTTCCGCGGGTCGATTTTTTCATCGGGTAATAAAATAGGTAGTCTTTTTATAATGCTCATGATTAAAATATATTTTTTATTTTTTTCTTTTTTTCGGGTCTGGTCATTTTATACGGGTCGTAAAGCATATCGTAAAGGCGTTCAGGAGTCAAATAACGTCTTAAAGCCCCGCCGATTGCGGTTGAAATAATGCCGTTTTCTTCGCTTATGATAATGCTGATAAGATTTTCGTTTTCTTCGGTAACGCCGATACCCGCTCTATGTCTGGTACCTAAATCTTTTGCTATGCTTTCGGATTTTGTTAAGGGTAAGAAAGAACCCGCAGTCAGTATTTTATTTCCTTTTATAACTACCGCGCCGTCGTGCATAGGGCATTTTGTATTAAATATGCTTTCAAGGAGCGGCGCGCTGACTTTTGCGTCCAGGCGAACTCCGGAGTCAAGGATATATTGATCGATTTTGTCTTTCACAATGACTATCAATGCGCCGGTACGAGATTTAGAAAGCGTTTGGCAAGCCGTTACGATAGAATTGATAGTATCGCGAACTTCTTCGTCGGTCATCTCGACTTCGTCTATTTTTTTGTGAACGCCCGTTAATCTTGTGATAATGTTACGAAAATCGTTTTGATAAACGATTACGATAATAATCGTTGCGACTATGGCTACGCCGTTCAAAATCATAACCGCAAAACTAAAGTCCTGATTGGGTAAAAACCAGTCTAATAATTGGAAAGCCGCTTCGCAGAGAATGATTATGCCGTATATAATGCTGGGTATAAGCATCTTCTTTTGAATAAAGAAAGCCATCATGATGGCAAAAACCAAGCCGATGAGAACTAAAGAAATAATTTGTCCAACCATATTTTTGCTCCGTATTTTTTTTCGTGTATTATACTGTGTGAGTTAAAAACCGTAGTCTCCGAAAATGTTATCGTTTCCGTCGTCGGTGTGTATGTGTATTTCGCTTTCGTCGGAATCGGAAATTTTCTTTAAGCGTTTTGCGTTAAAGAATGCGACTACAGCCAAAGCGATTTTTATCGTTGCATCCAAACAAACTCCCACGATGTCGTAGACGGTATGTTCGGTTTTATAAAGTACAAAATCGCGAAGTATAGAAATAAGTAATAAGGCGATATAAACTCCGAAATAGATTCTTGCGCCAAACGAGAAAAGACTTGCTTGATTACGGCGCGGAACATATCTTTCGCGGAAATCTTCATAGAAGATGCCGAGAAGTATCGTAGTTACTGTAAAAGGCAATATTGCCGACTGTATGCTTGCATACGGGTTATCTGCAATCATTAAATTTACCGACCCGTTAAAGAACGTAATTTTGCCCGTATAAACTCCGCCGTAACGTTGCGTAAAGAAATATCCTATACTGAGGATACCTACGATAACATTACTCAAAATCATTAGATAACGTAAGCGGAACTTAAAGTCGGCTCTGTTAATCTGCGCGCGAAATCTGCCGGCTACGGTGTTGTAAACGAAACCGATGATAATTTCAAAAATTACAAGGTCTATCGCGCAATAGGCTAATGAAAAAATAATTCCGAAAGCAATGGGGTTTAAGTTAATATCTTGACCCGTTTGCTGCGAGATTTTATCGTATGCGGAAATCGTCTCATACGAGAAGTATTCCCCATTGAGAAGACAAGAGTACGCGTTTGCAAAAAAGAAACTCGCAAACAGTAGAATGACCCATACGAACGACGGGATGTTTCTAAGTTTGGAAACGATAGTATCTCCGAATATTTTTTTCATCATAACTCCTTGGAAATTAAATAGGACAT
>CAKRAY010000016.1 GCA_934296355.1 uncultured Clostridia bacterium | reverse complement strand
CAGTACAAAGTTTGCGTGGAAATCCCCGAAGAGTTCCGCAACAAGAAGTTCACCGTTAAGTTCGCGGGCGGACTCGACGGCGACAGCCTCTCGCCGAAAACCGAAGGTAACTACATAAGTTTCTACGCGTCGAGTACCACGGGACAAATAGTATTCGAAGTCGCGGAAATGCAGTACACCTACGTGGTGATTGCCGGCGTGCTTATAATAATACTCATCGCCGTTATCGTGTTGTTCATACTCAATCCTCTCGTTTCGAGAAGAAAAGTGAGCGACCCCGGCATGGAAAAACGCGCTATAAGAAATATTAAAAAAGGTTAATTAGGTATGAAAACGACTTTTCAAAAAGGCTTGGTTATCGTAACCGCGATTTTGTTTGTTGCTTCCGTTATCGCGCTCGGCGCGGTCGGATTGTCCGACGATTCGGCGGCGGCGGGCAACTACGATATAGAATGCGTGCGCGTTTCGCAAGGCGATTATTTTAACGGCAAAACGGACGTAACGTATAGGATTTACGTCAACGCGGCGGGCATAGAAAATAACTTGACGAAACGCGTCGTCTATAATCAATATAAGTTAAAGGACCTTAACGACGTCAATAAGTTGAAGTTCGTAGGGCGTAAAACGGAAGATAGAGACGCGCTTATCGAAGATAAAGACGTTAATATAAGCGAATTAAAGAAAATCCCCGGTAATTCGGAGGAGTACCGTTACTATTTCGAGATAAATACAAAAGTAAACAGCGCGTTCAGATTCGAAGTTGTATACGAGGATACCACGAATACCGGCGAGGGAAAAAATGAAGCAAGCAGTTTTGCCAAAACGCTATTCGTAACGCTCATCGACAATACCGCGCCGAAAGTAACGTATTCTCAAATGTGGTCGTGGTCGAGCGGAAGATGTAAACTCGATTTAACCGTGACCGATGAGAAATTGCTTTGTAACGCTTCGGGCATTAAGGAAGTAAAACTGTTCTCCAAGCGCGAAAACGGCGGGTATACGCTCGTTGACGGCAGCGAAAAAAATTGCGACGGCGTAAATTCGTATAAGTACACCGTATACGTCGATTACGGCAAAGTAAATTACTATTATCAAGCGGTCGACAACGCGGGCAACGACAGCGGCAAAATACTGCTTTGTTCGTTCACGTCGCAAACGTACGACGAAGTTGCGGAAGCGAATATAAACAACGCGCTTGCAGACATGGGCAAAGGCGGTTATAACAATTATTTATTGCAAGAAGCGACGAACGCTTTTACCGACTATAACACCGTTATAAAAAACGCCGACAGTACCGAAGAGCAAAAGCAAGAAGCCTTAAAGTACCTTAAAGAGGTGTACGGAAAGTACCTCAAAGCCAAGGAAAATAAAGATAACGGCGTAACGGACGTTAAAGTCGAAGTAATAAACGGCGATTATCTAAGCAATTTCACCGTGGAAAACGCAAGCCACGCCTTCTTTTTCGTTCCCGCGGGGGATGAAGTAGAACTCGTTCTGACCCTCGCTCGCTACGACTTCAACAAATACGAGAAAGCCGAGTTACTGCGCGCCACGGGCATGGAAAAGGCGGACGAACTGTACGTCGTCAACGTGAGAGCGCGTTCCGACGAGTTGACCGACGGCTATCATAACGAAGAATTGACCACCCCGATGCTCCTTAGGTTCGACACCTTGGAGAAAGCGAAGAACGTTAAAGCGACGCAAGCGGTAAAACTGTTGAACGGCGAAACGACTTATTACGACTGTCAAGTGATTAAATACGCCGACGGAACGTACGCCGTCGCGGTAATGCGCTCGGCGGGAGAAGTCAATATTCTCGTGGAAAAAGAAAGTAACGACTTACTTTGGCTGTTATGGTTCGCGCTGATACCGCTTTTCATCGGCTTGGCGTTTTTAGGCTATTACTTGGTAAAAAGCCGTAAAATAAAGGCGAAAAACGGCTTGACGGAACAAAAAGTTAATACGGAGCAATCCGCTAACGATAAAAAAGAATAAAATAAGCAAGGAGATTTCTATTATGGCAGAAGAAGCAACCGGAATGAAAAAGAATTTGGTCATCAATCGTTACACCGTGTGGACGATACCGAACATTCTCGTATTCATCAGAATTCTATGCGTACCCGTCTATATGACGCTGTTGATTCTCGGCGCGAGAGCAGACAGCAACCCCGCGTACGCTTCGTGGTGGGTATATCTCGCGCTCGGCATTATGGCTTTCGCGGCGTTAACCGACGTTATCGACGGTAAAATCGCTCGTAAGTTCAAAGCGGGTACGAAAATCGGCAAATATGTAGTAAAGCACGATCAAGGCACTTACGTGGGACAGTGTATCGACCCGATCGGCGATAAATGTATGCACATCGGCGTAATCGTAGCGTTGGCAATCGCCGGATACCTCCACTGGGCGTTCATTATCTTACTCGTATTCAGAGAATTGATGATGATAGTAATCGGCAGTTTCGTAGTAAACGACGTCAATATCAAGGCGAATATGCTTGGCAAAGTTGCGAGCGCGATAATCAGTTGCGGCGCGATCGCTTGTTTCTTCCACCCCTTAATAGTAGAACACCTTTGGGGCGTTTACTCCCTCGATTGGATTATCGTAACCATCGGTCTCGTACTTAACTGGGCGGCGGCGATAAACTACGGAGTGGAAACTTTCAAAACTATAAGAGAGAATAAAAAGAAAAAAGCGGAAGAAGCGTTAAACGCCGAAGAAACGCCCGCGGCTGCTTCGGAAGAAAACGCGCCGAGCGAAGATAACGCGACCGAAGAAAAAACAAACGAATAAAGCATTTTTTATAAAGGACAGTTATATAGTATGAACAAAACGTTTACGCCTCAGGAATTTGAGGGGCGCATTTATGAAAACTGGTGTAAAAAAGGTTATTTTACACCGAAAATTGACAAAAGCAAGCCACACTTTTCCATCGTAATTCCCCCACCGAACATCACGGGACAATTACACATGGGACACGCGCTCAACAATACGTTGCAAGACATCGTAGTCAGATATAAGAGAATGGACGGTTATTGCACGCTTTGGGTACCGGGTACCGACCACGCAAGTATCGCTACCGAACTGAAAATAGTGGAGCAAATCCGCGCCGAAGGACTTAGCAAAGAGCAAGTCGGCAGAGAGGAGTTTTTGGTACGCGCGTATAAGTGGAAAGAAAAGTACGGCGGTAGAATAGTAGAACAGTTGAAGAGACTGGGCAGCAGTTGCGACTGGACGAGAGAAGCGTTCACTATGGACGAGAAATGCAGTAAAGCGGTAAGGGAAGTTTTCGTAAATCTTTACGAAAAAGGACTGATTTATCGCGGCAACAGAATGACCTCTTGGTGTCCCGGTTGCGGCACGGCGTTAAGCGACGCGGAGATAGAATACGAAGAGCAAGCGAGCCACTTATGGCACTTGCGCTATCCGTATACCGACGGAAACGGTTATATGATCGTCGCCACGACTCGACCCGAAACCATGCTCGGCGACACCGCGGTGGCGGTAAACCCCGACGACGAACAGTACAAGGCGGTCGTAGGTAAAACCATGACTTTACCCCTCGTAGGCAGGGAAATTCCCGTAATAGCCGACGATTACGTAGAGGTGGGCTTCGGAACCGGCGCGGTAAAAATCACCCCCGCGCACGACCCCAACGACTTCGAAGTAGGTAAACGCCACAACCTCGAAGTGATATCCGTTATCGACGATAAAGGCTTTATGAACGAGAACGCGGGCAAGTACAAGGGAATGACGAGAGAACAAGCGAGAAAGGCTATCGTCGCGGACCTCGACGCGCTCGGCTTAATCGAAAAAATCGAACCTTATACGCATAACGTGGGCGTTTGCTACCGTTGCCATACCGTAGTCGAACCTAAAGTCAGCGAACAGTGGTACTTAAAAATGGACGAACTCGCCAAACCGGCAATCGAAGTCGTTAAAGACGGCGAAACCAAGTTCATACCGCAAAGATTCGAAAAAATCTATTTTAATTGGATGGAAAACATCAAAGACTGGTGCATTTCCCGTCAACTTTGGTGGGGTCACAGAATTCCTTGCTGGTATTGCGACGATTGCGGCGAAATGATCGTTTCCAAAACCGACCCCGACGTATGCCCCAAATGCGGAAGTAAGCGTCTAAGACAAGAAGAGGACGTGCTTGACACTTGGTTCTCGTCCGCGTTATGGCCGTTCTCCACGCTCGGCTATCCCGATAAAACCGAAGACCTCGAATACTTCTATCCGACCAGTCTATTGGTTACCGCGTACGATATAATCTTCTTCTGGGTGGCGAGAATGATTTTCTCGGGAATAGAACACATGGGCAAAACGCCTTTCCCCGAAGTTTTGATTCACGGCATCGTCAGAGACGCGCAAGGAAGAAAAATGAGTAAGAGTTTAGGTAACGGCATCGACCCGCTACTGCTTATAGATAAGTACGGAGCCGACAGTTTGCGTTATTCGCTTTGTACCGGCGTCGCGCCCGGCGGAGATATCCGTTTCAGCGACGATCGTATGGAATCGAGCCGTAACTTTATGAACAAACTCTGGAACGCTTCTCGTTACGTCGTCATGAACTTAGAGAACGTAAAAACCAAAAACGTGGACGAAGTTACGTTAACCGGCGCGGATAAGTGGATATTGACCAAATTGCAAAACGTTATCGTAGACGTGAGAAAGAATCTCGACAAGTACGAAATAGGCTTGGCGCTGTCGAAACTCTACGACTTCGTTTGGAGCGATTATTGCGACTGGTATATAGAACTCACCAAGCCTATGCTTTACAGTATGGACGAGGATAAAAAGACGGGCGCGTTAAGCGTACTTAAATACGTTCTAACCGAAATTTTGAAACTTATGCACCCGTTCACGCCGTTCATTACCGAGGAAATCTGGACGTATCTCAACGTAAGCGAAACGATTATGCTCGAGAGTTATCCCGTTTATAACGAGAAATACGACTTCGTAAAAGAATACGAAAACTTCGAGAAAGTAAAAGACGTAATCGGAAAAATCCGTAATATTCGCGCCGAAATGAACGTGCCGGTAAGTAAGAAAGTTCACTTGTACGTCTTAACGCGCGAGCAAGAAACGTTCGAAAAAGCCTCCGTTTACATCGAAAAACTGGCGGGAATAAGCGGCATAGAGTTTATCGAAAAGAAGGAAGAAGCGGGAGACAAGGTTTGCGGCGCGGCTACCCTCGGCGCGGAACTGTTTATACCGCTCGGAGAACTCGTTGACGCCGAGAAAGAAACGGCAAGACTGACCAAGGAAAAAGAAAAAGTTCTCGCCGAAATAAAGCGTAGCGAAGGCATGCTGAATAATCCGGGATTCGTAAGCAAAGCGCCCGCAAGACTAATCGACGCCGAAAAACAAAAGTTAGAGCAAAACAGAGCGCTTTTAGCAAAAATCGAGAAGCAAATATCCGACCTCAAATGAGCGAATCTAACGAAAAATATAAAAACGTTTTGTTCGACCTCGACGGTACGATAATAGACAGCAGCGAATGTATATTCGCCATTTACAGAAACCTTTTTGCCGAGTACGGAATACCCAACCCGGTAGAAAGCGTTTTGCGTACCTATATCGGTCCGCCGGTGGAATACGTGTTGAAAGGCTATTTCGACGACGAAGAAGAAAGGAAAAAAGCCGCCGACAGGTTCCGCGAATTGTACGGAAAAATCGACCTTCGCTCCGCCAATAAACTATACCCCGGCATAGTAGAAGCGATTGCTTCGCTTAAAAAAAGCGGTAAAAAACTGTTTATAGCAAGCACGAAGAACGAAAAAACCGCGAATAAAGTTTTGGACTTGATCGGCATAAGCCGATACTTCGACGGCATATACGGCTCTCGTTACGAGATAAACAGACTGAAAAAGGTCCAAGTTATAGAGGCTATCATTAACGATTTTCATCTAAAAAAGGAAGAGAGCGTTTTGATAGGCGACACGCACTTCGACGCCGAAGGCGCGCTTATGGCTAATATTCCGGTAATTATCGTTAAATACGGCTTTGCCGACTTCGAAAAATTAAAAGAATACCCGGTAGAAAAGTACTTAGATTCCACGCGGGAAATTGCGGAAATCTAAATATATGTTTAGGCGGAATAGGCTGCGATAAAACGAAGAAGCGATTTTCGCTTCTTTTTTTATTGACTAAGAGCGGGGTCGATGTTATACTTGTATAGTATATTTTATATAAAAAATAGAAGGAGCGTAAATGAACGAAGAGCCTAACGTTAACGCCGCGCCCCCCGTAGTCGGACTTACCTCGCAAGAAGTGGAAGACCGCATAAAAGAGGGTAAGGTTAACGGTAATCAGGATATCAAGACCAAAAGCGTCGGTAAGATTCTCTTTACCAACATATTTACGCTGTTTAACTTCATTTTCATTGTTTTTGCGGTAGTTTTGGTTATATTTTTAGGCGAAGGTCCGGGCGCGAAAATCAGCGCGAAAGATTTTTCGGACTTCGGCTTTCTCGGCGTTATGGTGCTTAACGCCGTTATCGGCATAATTCAAGAACTGAGAGCGAAAAGGACGATAGACAAGTTATCTCTTTTATCCGCGCCCAAAGTCACGGTAATTCGCGACGGCGAAGAAAAGGAAATCACGCTTGCGGAAATCGTTCTGGACGACGTAATTCTTCTTTCGGCGGGCAGACAGATTTGCGCCGACAGTATCGTGATAGGCGGCTATGCGGAAGTTAACGAATCGCTGATTACCGGCGAACCCGACCCCGTTCCCAAAGGCGAGGGCGACGAAGTTCTCAGCGGTAGTTTCGTCGTCAGCGGCAACGCCGTTACTAAGGTTATCCACGTCGGCAAGGACAATTACGCCACAAAAATCAGCAGCGGCGCCAAGTACATTAAAGAATACCCCTCGGAAATCAGAAAAACGCTCGTTAAGTTTATCAGAGTTATGGGTATCGTCATTATCCCGATAGGTTTCGCTTTGTTCGCTATGAAATATTGGGTGCAAAAGAACGACTTATACCCCACCGTGCATACGGTTATAGGCAACTTGGTAGGAATGATTCCCAGCGGATTGGTGCTTTTAACCAGCGCGATTTTCTGTTTGAGCGTGATTAGGCTCGCTCGGCATAAGGCGCTCGCGCAAGACTTGTACGTAGTGGAAACGCTCGCGCACGTCGACACGTTGTGCCTTGATAAAACGGGTACTATTACCGAAGGCAGTATGGAAGTTAAAGAAATCGTCGAGTTCGTAAGAGGCGAACGGGTAGAAAACGCGCTTGCTTCCGTAATCGGCGCGACGAACGACAACAACGCCACCGCCGTCGCGATAAGAGAGTATTTATCGAGCGCAAAAGGCGATTTAACGTATAACGAAGCGATACCGTTTTCGTCCAAATACAAATTCAGCGGCATTAAAACGACCGAAGGCGACTACGTGCTGGGCGCGCCCGAATTCATTCTCGGCGAAAAGTACGATATCGTGGCGGCAAAAATAACCGAAGAAACAGACAAAGGAATGAGAGTTCTCGCCTTAATAAAAGCGTCGATAGGCGAAGAAAACGCAATAGAAAGCGTCGAGGAAATACTCGCGCTTATCGTAATCAGCGATAAAATTCGTCCCGAAGCGCCCGAAACGCTGGCGTTTTTTGCCGAGCAAGGCGTGGATATAAAGATTATCAGCGGCGACAATCCCGTTACCGTAAGTAAAATCGCTGAGCGAGCGGGCGTCGTGGGATACGACAAATACGTGGACGCGTCCACCCTTACGAGCGACGAAGAATTGGACGAGGCGATTAAAGAATATACGGTTTTCGGAAGAACCACGCCCGAACAAAAACTAACGCTGGTAAAACTTTTAAGGAAAAACGGGCATACCGTGGCGATGACGGGCGACGGCGTGAACGACGTGCTTGCGCTTAGGGAATCCGATTGCTCGATTGCTATGGCTTCGGGCAGCGATTGCGCCAAAAACGTCAGTCAACTGGTTCTGCTCGACAGTAATTTCGCTTGCTTACCCGAAGCGGTCGCGGAAGGAAGAAAAACGATTAACAACCTTGAACGCTCGGCGTCGTTATTCCTCGTGAAAACGCTGTACAACCTTATGTTCGCGTTGATTTTCTTGTTTTTGCCCGTGCAAATGCCGTTCTTACCGCGACACATGACGATTATCAGTATGATAACCATCGGTATACCGGGTTACCTTTTAGCGTTGGAACCGAATAAAGAATTGGTTAAAGGCACGTTCTTCCGTAAAGTGATAGCGAGCGCGTTACCCGCGTCGCTGACCGTCGTGGCGGGCGTGATAAGCGCGACTTTGTCGGCGAATAGTTTCTATCCCGAGGCGATAAGTTTCGAGCAATTATCCACGATGTGCACGATTATTACCGCGTTCGTCGGGTTTATGTTTATCGCCAAAATATCCTTCCCGTTCAACGTAAGAAGAATACTTTTACTCGTCGCGCTCGTCGGACTGTTCGTCGGGTGTTTCTACGCCGATTTCGGTTTCTTCAATTTGACCGAATTTTACGGCTTAACCACCGATTTTAATCACGAAATGGTAGTTATAATGGCGCCGATAATGGCTATATGCGTACCCCTTTTCGTCGGACTTATATTCCTTACGGAATTTGTCAATAAAAAGTTAAGTAAGAAAAGACTGAGAGTTATAGATTTTTTTGAAGATAAAGGAGCAAATAAAAATGTCTGATTGTACTCACGATTGTTCAAGTTGCGAACATAAATGCGATAACGAGAGTTTTCTCGAAAAAACCAACAACCAAAGTTCGGTAAAAAAAGTGTACGCCGTAATAAGCGGCAAGGGCGGAGTAGGTAAGAGTTTTACCACTTCGGTTTTAGCGAGCGTAGCGGCAAGAAAGGGCTATAAAACGGCTATAATGGACGCCGACGTGACGGGACCGTCTATACCCAAAGTTTTCGGCTTGACCGATAACTGCACCGCCGACGATACGGGAATCTATCCCGCGGTAACGAAGAACGGTATCGAAGTAATTAGTATAAATTTACTTATGGACGACCCTAAGCAACCGGTTATATGGCGCGGACCCGTTATAGCGGGAGTAATTAAGCAGTTTTGGACGGACGTTAACTGGGGCGACGTAGACGTTATGTTTATCGATTGTCCTCCGGGAACGGGCGACGTGCCGCTTACCGTGTTCCAATCCATTCCCGTAAACGGCATCATCGTAGTTACCAGTCCGCAAGACCTCGTGTCGATGATTGTCGCTAAGGCGGTAAATATGGCAAAAATGATGAATATTCCCATACTCGGCGTAGTGGAAAATATGTCGTATTTCGTATGCGATAAATGTAAAGAGAAACACTACATCTACGGCGAAAGCCACGTCGACGAAATCGCGAAGAGTTACGGTATAGAAAACGTACTCAGAGTTCCGATTTTACCCGAAGCGGCGAAGAAGAGCGACGAAGGTAAAATTGACGAATTCATTCTACCCGATACGGAAGCGTTTTTCGATAAACTTACCGAGAAATGAGCAAAGCGGACGTAGCGGAAAGGCTGTTCAGAGAGGGTTACAACTGCGCGCAAGCGGTTACCGCCGCTTTTTGCGAGGAAACGGGTTTGGACGAAAAACTCGCGCTGAGAATGTCGGCGGCGTTCGGCGGCGGCTTGGGTAGAATGAGAGAAGTGTGCGGCGCGGTACTCGGTATGAATCTCGTTTTAAGCCTCGTCGAGGGTTACGATAATCTCGAAGACAAAACCGCCAAACAAAAACTGTACGCGACCGTGCAAAAGTTAACGAACGAATTCAAAGCGCGCAACGGCTCGTATATATGCAGAGAATTGCTCGGACTTTCCAAGGACGCGCCCGTAAGCAGTAAACCCGAAGAAAGAACGCAAAGTTACTACGCGCATAGAACTTGCGTAAGCTCGGTACGAAGCGCGTGCGACGTATTGGAAGAATACTTGCGTGAAAAACGTAGAGAATAGCGTATTGCCAAAGTATAAAAAATATGCTATTATTTTTTGTGGCGAAGCCAAAGAGATGCACTTTTTAGGAGAAAAAATCATGAAAAAGAAAACCATAATCGGAGTTTCGGTCGGCGCGGTAGCGTTCGTGGCGTTATTGCTCGTAGCGACTTTTTACGATTTACAAATCAACGTCGCTCTCGGCAATAAAGACAGCGTTTTCGGACAAGTTTTTCGTTTGTTCGGAGAATTGACCGGTTGGATAATCGTTCCGATTGCCGGCGCGATTCTTTTTGCCGCGGTAAACAAGGATACCAAACTCGGTAGGGTTCTTGCCGTCGCTTGGGCGGTAATCACGTTCGTAGGGTGGCTTTTATCGATAAAGTATATAATGGACGAATTTACCGGCGACAGTTATATCGACGGTATTTACGGCTCGCCTTATTCGATGACGATTATTTACGACGTCATATTCGCATTGGCGGCTACTCCGCTTACTCTGTTCATTGCGGCGAAAGCCAAGAAAGAAACTATAGAAAAACTCGTTTATTTCGCTATCGCGATGCTTATCGCGCTTGCTTTAAGCCAACTCGTGGTAACGGTTATGAAAAATATTTGGACGCGTCAAAGATTCCGTAACTTAGGGATAGGTAACGGCGGAGACGATTCGAGAGGTTTCACGCCTTGGTACGTTCCCGGCTTAGGAAAAAACAAAGCGGCTCACACTTATTACGTGGAAGACGTTGCGGGAATGAGATTCGAGGACGCTTATAAGTCTTTCCCCAGCGGTCATACGGCGGGAGCGGCTATGTCGCTCGTAATCGTAATGCTTCCCGACTTGTTTAAGAAATTGAAGAAGTTCAAGCCTTTATTTATCGTAGTCGCCGTTCTTTATACGGTGGCTGTGGCAATTTCCCGTATAGTTAACCGCGCGCATTATCTCAGCGACGTGTTGTTCGGCGGTACGATAGGCTTCCTTTCCGTATGGGCGGGTATAGCGATTGCCAACGCGTTAAAAGGCGGCGCGGACAAGAAAGACGGCGCGCTTAGAAAATTTATGAAATTCTTGGGCGGCGAAGTAACGCCCGTAGTCGAAGCGGTTTCCGCGCAAACGGAAGTTCCCGCGGAAGATAACGGCGAAACGACGGAAGAACAAGTAAGCGAAGCGGTTACTTTACCGCTTTTAACCGAGGAAAAACCCGTGGTCGTAGACGTTCCCGAAGCGGAAGAGTCGAAAAACGACGGAATGCCCGACGTAGAAGAATAACGTCGAACGCGCGATAAGCGCATAAAAAATATTTCGGGAGTAAAAAGCGTTACGACGCGTTTCGTAACGCTTAGTTAAACATTATGAATACGCGGAAATCGATGACGGAGTTTATTAAAGAATCCGTCAAAGATTCAAAACAACGCAAAATAGTATATTTTAACAGCGTTTTGCGCGCCGATTACCTGTTCAAAGCGATAGACGGCGTAGCTACTTATCTGTATAAACAAGGCGTAAGGAAGGGCGATAGCGTAATTATATGCTTGCCCAATATTCCCCAAGGAATAATCGCTTTGTACGCGATAAACAAAATCGGCGCGATAGCGAACGTCGTTCATCCCAAAATCGGCGTGGACGCGCTACTTAAAATAGCGAAAGAAAGCCGTACCGAGTGGATTTTTACATACGCCATGAGTTATCGCGAAATGGATAAGAACTTAGAAAAAAACGGCGTAAACGCGATTATTTGCAACATTTTAACTTATGCGATAGGTAAACCCGCGGTTGGTAAACAGTTCCGCAAGGTCGAAAAAAAAGGCGTGAAAGTCCGCTTTACGGACGCGCTTTGTAAACCCGAACCCATCCCGGTAGAAACGAACGGGGCGGATACGGCGATTTATTTACACAGCAGCGGCACTACGGGCGCGCCGAAAACCGTTATTTTAAGCAATTACGCGCTTAACGAACTCGCTTTGAATATCAAAAATAAGTATTTCGAAAAAACTCCCGCCGCTAAGATAGGCGACGGAATGTTGATGATACTTCCGCTTTTTCACGGGTTCGGCTTGGGCGTGTGCGTACACCTTATGATGTACTTCGGGCATACCGTAATGGTCCCCGCGTTCAAAGGAAAGAGCGCGGTCCGGGCTATGCGCGCGCATAAACCGCAACTTATATGTGCCGTTCCCAATATGCTTAGAAAAATGATTGCCACTAAGGGCTTCGAGGGTGAGCATTTGAACGCGACGCTTAAAATATTCGTCGGCGGCGATAAACTCGACGACACGCTGTGGGAACAAGTAAACGAAATTCTTTCACGTTACGGCGAGGGCGAGTGCGTGCAAGGTTTCGGACTCAGCGAAACCGCGAGCGTAACGCATATAAACTTCGACCGCAAAAAAGGCGGCACGGTAGGGCAACCGCTCGACAACGTGCAAGTTAAAATAAAAGAAAACGGCAAAGAGGTCGCAAACGGCGAGATAGGCGATATTTATATTTGCAGTACGTCGGTTATGGACGGATATCTCGGCGAAGAAGAGAGTTCGCTCGAAACGGACGAGAACGGCAAAGTTTGGTTAAACACGGGCGACAGAGGATATTTAGGCGACGACGGGTCTTTGTATTATAAAGGCAGAAGAAAACGTATGTTGAAAATCGGCGGCGTCAATATTTTCCCGCAAGAAGTCGAGGACGCGGCAAATTCGGTTAAAGAAGTGACCAATTCTTGCGCCGTGCGTACCGTTATTAACGGTAAGCCTTGTATAAAACTGTTAGTAATTTTGAATGACGGGGTTAAACTTAACAATTCGATTCGCCAAAAAATCTGTGACGCGGTAAGGAAAAAGATTTTGCCTTACGCCGTGCCGAGAAGCGTAGCGCAAGTAAGCGAATTGCGTTTGACCGGAATGGGAAAAACGGATTATCGGTATTACGAGGAAGAAGAATCTAAAAAGTAAGGAGAATTAGTATGGTTGTTTCTATCATAATCGCCGCCGCGCTCAGCGTGGTATTTATGTTCGTGCGAGTCACCGTGGGAGCGAAAAGCACCAAAGGCGGAGTTATCGCTTGTTTGTTGAAAGCGCTCGCTTCAGTTGGATTTATAATGATAGCGGTAATCGCTATGTATACTACCAAGGTAAGGAACTGTTCCGTGTTCGTTTTGGCGGGTTTGGTAATGGGTTTGATAGGAGATATCGTTCTCGACTTAAAAGTTATCTACGCCAAAACCGAAGAAGAGGGAATATATCTTACCGGCGGAATGGCGAGTTTCGGAATCGGCCACGTTTTTTATTTCGTAGCGATGATAATATACTTTTCGGGTACGCTTAAATGGAGCCACGTCGGTATATGTATCGCGGTAGCCGCGGTAGTCGCTTTCGCAATAATCTTCGGCGGCGAGAAATTGTTAAAATTAAACTTCGGTAAGTTTATCGTACATTCGGTTATTTACGCGTTCATACTGCTGTTTATGACGGCGATAGGCATTACCGCGTGGGTCGTTTGCAAACCCGTAAACGCGCACGTACCGCTATTAAGCGTAGGATTTATATTGTTCTTATTAAGCGACTTGGTTTTAACGCAAATGTACTTCGGCGGCAGACCCAACGATAAGACGCTTTGCGTGATAAACCACACGCTTTACTACGCCGCTCAAATATGTATTGCCGCTTTCGTGTTCTTTATGGCATAAAAATAAAAAACACGCGCGCCTAAGATGAAATCGATTGCCAAACGCCCGCTAATGTTTTGTTGCGTCGGAATTATTGTCGGCGTATTTATAGGCTGTTTGGCGCATAGTAATCTACTCGTTGCGATTATCATACCGTCGGTCTTTTTGATCGGCGGTATAGTTTTATCTTTTTTCGGGAAAAAGTACTTAATATTCGCCGCCATAGCGATATCGGTGTGCATAGGCATTACCGCTTTTACCGTGGATAGGGCGGTTACATACGACGGCGAGATAGAAAACGTTTCCGAATTTTCGGGTAGAGTATGTAAGAAAGCAAGTAACTACGTGTTGCTTGACGACTTGGTATTCGACGGCGCGGAGATACGCGGAAAATGTAAATTAAAGAACGCGTCCTACGAAGTCGGAGAGATAATCGTCGGTAAGGGCAACGTTAATTCGCTCGAATTCGACCCGTTTGAAAGCGACGAAGCGTATTCTTATTCCGAAGAGATATATTACGAAATATCGTATTGTAAAGTTTCCGAAGTCAAACAAGGCAATTCGGACTTTTTCGAAAGACTTCGGCAAAAACTATGTAGCAGAATAGAAGAAAATCTAAGCGAAGAAGACGCCGGAATAGTGGAAAGTTTGATACTCGGAGAAAAGGCGTTACTCAGTTACGAAGACTCGGAAAACTTCCGCTTGACCGGCTTGTCGCACGCGTTTGCTTTAAGCGGTTTGCATATAGGCTTTTTGATGATGCTTATATACGGGTTACTAAGAATCGTTAGGGTAAAACCCGCGCCGCGACTGATTATTCTCGTAATACTACTTATGTTCTACGGACTGCTTACCGGCTTTCCCGCCGGCGTAAAGCGCGCCATAATAATGACCGTGGTTTCTAACGTGGCGGTCTTGGCGCGTAGGAAAAACGACGACTACACGAGCCTTATGCTCGCCGCCGCTTTAATTTTGTTGCTTAATCCCAAAGAAATCGTTTCGGTGGGGTTTTGGATGTCCTTTACGTCGGTATCGGGAATCTTTACTTTCCAAAAACCTATTTACAGGTTCTTGACCCGAAGACTGAAAACGAAACTTTACCGCATAGTAGCCGAATCCGTATCGCTTACAGTGTCGGCAACCGTATTTACATTGCCGGTTTCGGTGAGTACGTTCGGAAGTTTCGCGCCGTTTGCCGTTCTCGGCAACTTGATTATCTTGCCGCTTATTACCGTCACTTTCTTGTATATTTCCGTTTGCGGCGTGGCTACCGGAATTCACGGCATGGCGGGTATTATGTTTCGCCCGGCAAAGTATCCTATTTGGCTCATTAGAGAAATATCTACTTTAATTTCAAAATTCCCGGGCGCGGAAATCGGCGTAACCGGCGGATTCGCGTCGGCGTTTTTCTATGTCCTTCTTATGCTTATCTTGAATCCGAGAATGAGAATGAATAAAAAAGTAAGAATAGTTTCGGCGTCGATTTGCGGCGCGGTAACTATGTTCTGTTTCGGCTTCGGCGTTTAACTGATTTTATTTCCTTTTTTTGTATAGAATCGTAATGTTTTCACACCTTAAAAGCGAGGTGAAATTGAATATGAAAACAACCGGAATAGTAAGAAGAATCGACGAACTCGGTAGAGTGGTAATTCCCAAAGAAATTCGTAAAACCATGCGTTTGAAAGAGGGGGAAGAACTCGAAGTGTTCGTAAACGACGAAGAAACGCTCGTTTTGAAAAAGTACTCTACGATAAAATCGTTTAAGGAACTCGCCAAAGAGTACGTCGAAGTCTTGTATAAACATACGGGCTATAACTGTTTGATTACGGACACCGACGAAGTAATAGCGGCGGCAATCGACAAAAGCGCGTATGAGGGAAAGCGCATAACGAAAACTTTCGAAAACTTTTTGAGAAGTAGGAAGAGCGCGTATTTAAGAGGACAGGACGCGTTCAAAATAACGCTCGAAAGCGAGTATAAAGATATGGTCGTGTCGCCTTTGGTCGTCGGCGGAGATTGTATCGGCAGTATTGCGCTCATATCGGAAAAGGGCATCGTCGGCGGCGAAAACGTATTAAAACTTCTCGAAGTCGGCGCGAGTTTTTTCGTAAACAGAATAGAGTAAATTAAATATGAAAAAGTCTTTTATAACTAGCGCGGGAGTGCTTGCTTTAAGCGTGGTAATCGCCAAAGTTTTAGGCGCGATATATAGAATACCGCTCGCCAACGCTTTGGGCGCGGAGGGAATGGGCGTATACCAGTTCGTATATCCCGTGTTCGCCTTACTGCTTACGCTCGCGAGCGGCGCGGTTCCTAACGCAATATCCATATCGGTGAGCGAAAAGGCAAGCGTGGGGGATGCGGACGGCGCGAAAAAAGTCTTCTCGGTGGCGGCGAAAACGGTGTTTTTCGTCGGACTTGTGGGTTCGGCGGTTATGCTTATCATTGCGTATCCCTTGTCGCTTTTACAGTCCGAGGACGCTTTTATAGGACACTTATCCATCGCGCCCGCGATACTTATCGTGACTCTGATCAGCGCGTTCCGCGGTTGGTTTATGGGGCACAATAATCTTACGCCGAGTTCGATAAGTCAAATTACCGAAGGCGTAGTAAAACTCGCCGTGGGACTGACGCTTACCGCGGCGTTAAAAAAATTCGGTTTGAAATACGCCGTCGCGGGCGCGCTCTTGGGCGTAACTGCGAGTGAAGCGGTAACGCTTATCATTATGGCGATATTCTTTTTCGTCAAAGAAAAGGGCTTTACCAAAGTAAAACTCAAAGAGGAAAAGGAAACCGTAAAGCAAATCGCCAAAATAGCCGTGCCGCTTATCGTTTGCGGAATGATATTGCCCGCGTCGCAGTTTATCGATAGCGTGGTTATCGCCAATTTGCTCAGATGGGGCGGTAGCGCCGACGCGATTAGCGAGTACGGAGTGTGGAGCGGTATAGTCACGCCGCTTATAAACTTACCCGTTATGATATGTATTACGCTCGGTATAGCAGTAACGCCGCAAATGGTTGAGGGTAGACAAAAACGCGACGCGGAGTTTATTATAGAAAAAGCCAATACTGCGATAAAACTCACTTTAATTCTGGGCGTACCGTTCGTGTTTCTATATATCTTTATGGGTAAAGGCATCATAAGCACGCTTTATCCGAGAATCGGCGAGGAAAAAGTCGCGCTTGCCACGACTTTACTTACGATAAACTCTTTCAGCGTCATATCGCTAAGCGTGTTCCAAATATACTCGTCGATGTTGCAAGGTTTACAAAGAGCGAAAGTACCCGTGTTCGTATTGTCGGGCTGTATGGCGTTAAAACTCGTCTTGACGGTCGCTTTGACGCCGAAAACGGGAATTATCGGCAGCGCGGTGGCGGCGGTTATCGGCTACGGACTCAGCGGAGTGATAATATCGATATATTTTGCCTTTTTTGTCGGTTCGGGCAGAGAGTTTGTAAAAAACGCTGGTCTATCGGGCGTTTGCGGTGTTATAATGGGTATGTTTATGCTGATGAGCATAAAAGTGCAAACGAGTATCGCTTCTTTGATAATAATAGGCGCGTGCGGCTTGCTCGTATATTTCCTCGCCGTAATGAGTTTGGGCTTATTTACAAAAGAAGAACTGACCTCGATGCCTTTTTCAAAGATATTGATAAAAATAAACAATGCCGTTAAAGGAGATAAATATGAATCGAGAACTCCGGAATAAACTGTCGAATTTGGAATCGTACGCGCTGTATACGCAAAGCGATTTTCTTAAAAGAGTCTATCGCTCCGCCGACCATAACGTAACCAACGTGATAACCGACGTGACCGACGAACAAGCGGTGGCGGAAAAGATAAAGAAAATTTACGGCGACGCGAAAACGGAACGCGGCGACGGGTACGTAATAATCCCTCCGATAGATTTGTTTAATAAAGAAAAGTATTCGTACGATGACCTACTTGAAATCATACATAGACTTCTCGACCCGGACGGTTGTCCGTGGGACAAAGCGCAAACGCCCGGTTCGATAAGGACGAATATCATAGAAGAAGCGTACGAACTCATCGAAGCGATAGACTTAAACGACGACGAAAAAATGCGCGAAGAATGCGGCGACGTGATTCTGCAAGGCACTTTTTGTTCGGTTATGACCGAAAAAGACGGCAGGTTCGACACTTCCGACGTCATTACCGCGCTTTGTAAAAAACTCATTTTCAGACACACTCATATATTCGGTAAAGACAAGGCTCTCGACGCTGCCGACGCGTTGAAATTTTGGGAACAGGCAAAAGCCAAAGAAAAGCGTCAAAAAAGCGTGCAAGACAAACTCGACGTCGTTCCGTCGACTTTTACCGCATTGCAACGCGCTTATAAAGTTCAAAAAATCATAAAAAAGACTGGTTTCGACTTCGCCGACGAAAAGCAAGCGATAGATAAAATTTACGAAGAAATCGACGAGTTCGTCCACGCTTCCGGAGAAGAAAGAGAAAAAGAAGCGGGAGATATGCTTTTTAGCGTGGTAAACGTTTTGAGAATGAACAATATCGACCCGGAAGTCGCTCTTTTCGGTACGTCTAATAGGTTTGAAAAGAGGTTTCGCTACGTTTTGCAAAAAGCCGAGGAACAAGGTAAAAAGATAGAAGACATGTCGCTCGGCGAAATGGAAGAACTCTATTGCGAAGCGAAGAAAATCGAACGCGAGGACAAGTTATGATCACTTATAACGGTAGCGACCTTATACTCGCTCCGCTCGCCGGGTTCAGCGACAGCGGAATGAGAAGCCTTTGTTTCCGTTACGGCGCAG